>JALHTX010000365.1 GCA_022866015.1 Thermoplasmatota archaeon | reverse complement strand
TGCAACTTCCTTTCCGATTAAATCATAAGCGTCAATTCCTCTGTTTTTTGCAATCCTCATCTCGTTCTTCCAAAACTGATCTCGATACCATCGTAAAACCATGCCGCCAGTCGTAAACGTATGTGCCATATAGGTATCAGGAATACCATGATAATGAATAGGCATTCTACCTTTCTTATCAAAAACCGGTTTTTTTAACGTAGCACATATTGCTAGAGCAGCGCCAGTATTTTCTGAAAATATACCAGGCTTAATATTTCCAACACCAATTGCACCTGCAGCTTGATCTAGGACACCGGTTGAAACTACAGTTTTTCTTGACAAACCTAGTTCTTTAGCAACCACTGGTTTAATATTTCCAATAGGTTCACCTGATTCTTTGATAGATGGTAACTGACTGGTGGAAATATGTAGGTATTCTAACATTTCATCCCAATATTTTTTTGTGGAAATATTCCAATATACTGTTGAGCAGAGTAAAGATCCCTCAGCTACAAGTTCACCAGTCATTCTATAGATCAGATAATCTTCAAGCAAGAGATACTTGTGCACCTTATCAAAAACATTTTTTTCATGATTTTTAATCCAAAAAATCTTTGATGCAGGCCAAGTGGGAACAATCTTAACCTGTCCTGTGATATGATATGATAAACCATCTTCATCAAACTCACTTGATAAAATTTCTGCTTCTCTCTGTGCTCTATTATCCAACCAAATAATTGCATTTCTTAGGGGGTTACCTTTTTTATCAATCATCAACAAGGTTTCCCCCTGAACTGAAAGTCCCAGTGCTCGAATATCAGTAGGATTTACTTTTGTCTTCTGCAACACGTTTTTTATCCCTGATTTAAATGCATTCCAAAACGTTTCAGCGGGTAATTCCACAGCTAATGATGTAGGTGTTAGCAACTCATATTCTTGGGTAGAAATACCAAGTAACCTTCCATTTTCATCAAAAAGAGAGGTTTTAAACGCTGTGGTTCCTGCATCAATACTTAAGATATAATTCATAGTTTATTCCTCATTAAAATAATTTTTTAATCGTCTGGAGGAGCTAAAGCCCAACAAACAAGTACCGGTTGTTTACTTTTATTGATTAATTTATGTGGTTCACTGATAGGTATAATAACAACATCGCCTTCTTCTAAATTCTTACTTTCTTTGGAAAATTTGCATGTTACCTTTCCTTTAACAATAAAAAAGATTTCTTCTCCATATTTATGGCCAGGATCGACTATTCCCTCTTTACCTGATTCAAGATAAGATGTACCAAATACTATTTTATTATTTTTAACATAAAGATTACATTTTTCGTCTCCTTCAAAAAATTCTTTTGTATTTTTAAGTTTTACAACCTTTATTTCGTTCATTGCTTTTAGCCTCCCACAAAATAAATCATATTTATGCTTGATACTTAAAATTTTTTAGATAAATATCTAGGTTGTTATTTATGGGAAGTATATGTGTATGTGTAACAAACTACTTATATATCCTTTGTATAATATAAATACTAGATAAAATTAGTTAAAAGATTTAAATTATCCTTATATCGGGGAAATTTGATAGATTATGCTTTGGAAAAAAAGTGGAATAATTAGTGTTTTTCTACTTCTTATGTTCTCTATAATTAATATCCCTATTTCTTCTCAATCAAATGTTCCATGGTGGGATCAAAACTTTTCGTATAGACAAGAGTTAGATATCCAGATTGATACAAGTCTTGAAATAGCTAAATATCAACCGGTTGATATCAGAATAACCTTTAACGACCCTTGTTTTGCTAAGAATACAGATGAACACTCAGTTCGGATTTGTTGCTGGGATGGAAAAACTTGGTATGAGCTAGAATCACAAACATATGATCTTGATCACACGGATGATACTCATATAAAAGCATGTAGCCTTGTTTTCCTCATACCTAAAGAGGCTAATGGTAAGGAATCATATTATGTATATTATGATGACACTGAAAAACCAAAAGTTTTCTACCCAGATCATGTAGTCATAACAGAAGAGCATTATTATTATGAACCTATCCCTGGCCAAAAAGCTGATTTTGATTATTATAAAATAATGGACGAAGGTTTTTGTGTCTACGGTGTTGGTCTTCAAGGAATGATGATGACTGAGTACGCATCTCAGATGATTTTTAGGCAGAGTAAAGGTCAGAAAGATTTAAGTTATAAATACTGGGATAGACTTGCTTCTTTTTGTTTCCAATACGTAGATACAAGTTTACCAGTAGCTAAGGATACTATCACTACACGTATGAAGCTTCTTTCAAATGAAATTTTTCTTGACGGAAACCTAATGGTACAGTTTGGAATTGTAAGTACTACTTCCCGAGAGGATGCCAAAACAACCAATATTTACAAATATTATTATTCCCCAGTAGATATCAAAAGAATTTGTGTAAATGTAAAACATGAGACTTTAAAAGATATTCCCGTAGCAGGAGAAGAAAAGGTAGATGGAGAATATGCATTTACGAGTGGATTTAAAACAAGAAGTGAAGCAAACACTTTCCTAAACACTGGCGAAATATTACCCTATATTCATTTTTATAATAAAGATGAAACTGTAAAACAAGTAGAAGCAGATATCAACCCCACAGCAAGAAATGAAGAATGGTTAATATCAGTTGAAGATGATAGTGACCTTGGAACTCATTCCTGGGTTTGTGCTGATAACGGTGAAACGGGAAAAGCACATGCCCTGATTTTTTCGTCTAACAATATTGTAAAATCAGGTAAAGACGAACAAGATGGTATTCAACTAAAAGGTAGTCAAAAACAAGAAGCAGACATACCAGGCTTAAAAGCATACTCCTCAGGAATAGGATGCTTTAGAAATGCATATAAATCCAGTGGTTCACCTGATCTTTCCATACCATCTGATTTTCGTGCTGAGTTTGATGCAGAATTTTTTACCACAGAATTAAATAGTTACAAAGATGTAGAAAATGAAGCAGTTCTCTTCCAATCACTTGTTAAAAACCGACCGACACTTGGCGGAAACGTTAGTAGTGTAAAAGAAAAAGAAGAAAAATACACTCTAAAAGTTCTAACTCATTTTGCTCCATCATTTCCAATGGGTTCACTACTCTCTACTTTTACAGGGAAAAACTTTTCCTGTACCTATGCAGAGTTGTATAAAAATGGAAGTCTCCAATCAACTGGTGTATGCGGTAGATTATCACTAGCAGGGGATATGAATCTTGATTTTGAAAATAAAACCATATACCAGATAACCAAGATGATTTTTGGTCTTTTTGACTGGAGAAACACTTCACTTTTCAAAAAAATTGTTTTCCCAGAACTTTCAACAGGAAGCTATGTTATAAAAATCTATATTAAAACTAAGGATGGAAACAAATACGTTGGAGTACAAACCATTGATCTAAAAAAGGATACTACAACCAATATTTTTTGCCATCAACAAGGAGAAATAAAAATCACTGTTAATGATCAAAATAACAAACCTGTACCAAAGGCACAATGTTATCTAATTCTTGGAAACATGAGTATTGCAGAGGCAACAACCACTGAAAAAGAAGAAACCACAATTGCTGCACCAACAGGTAATTATCAGCTGAGAATCATTTACAAAGGTTTCAAAATACATGAAAAAGAAATAAAAATAGGTTTACTACAAAAAGAAGAAAAAATTAAGCTTACGCTTTCAAACCTTAAATTAATAGTAAAAGATAAACTTGATTTACCACCTGGTATAAAAATCATACCTATTATGACTAGCGATGAAATGGAAACACCATTAAACATCCAATCACAAGAAGAAAAACCAGGTATTTACAATTTCATAAACCTTCCATCAGCAACATACAAAATACAGATTTCTTACAAAAACTATCTTGATGAAAAAACAGTTAAAATCCCTGATGAAGATACAGCAAGTATGATTTTTTCAGCCATCTTTAAATTCACTGTAAATGTTTATGACGCTAGGGGAAGTCCTCTTGGAGATACAAAAATAGTAATCAAAAGAGATAATAAAACATTACCGGATATAACAGATAAAGATGGCGTAACCGTTTTTGAAATACCTGGGGGATCCTATATCGTAGGAGCCTCCGATAATGAAAATAATATTGGAGAAAAAGCCGTTG
>JALHTX010000364.1 GCA_022866015.1 Thermoplasmatota archaeon | reverse complement strand
TTCCTTTCTTTAACCCAAGTAAATCGTGAGATAACATCGTCGATAAAGACAGAAGTTGAGAATCAGCCGTTGAAATAAGAGCAGCCAAAGCGCCAGTCATAACAAAAGCGAAGATAAAAGAAGGGGCAAACCTCTGAACCATCATAGGAAGCACCATATCCTCAGAGCCAGTAGCAATAGACAAACCTGCCCCATGCGCCCACACACCCATTAGGACAAGGAACAAAAAGAAAAACGATACAACAAGAGGATACAATATCATAGAAACCTTCAAAGATTTCTGGTTTTTTGCTGTATAAAAAAGCGAGAAAAGCTGAGGAAACATAGGATCAACAAATAACCATAACAACATAAAAGAAAACCATATCTGCATGGTAAAATACTCACTACCACCTGGGCGAGTAAATAACACTGGATTAGCATGATATGCCATAAGATTCGCATTTTCAAAACCACCAAGACTCACCGCAACAAAAACGACAGCACAAGTCATAGCTGTGATCATCAAAACACCCTGGAACACATCAGCCCAACCAGAACCCCTCATACCTCCAAGCATCACATACAACATGACAACAGCAATAGTAGCAACAGCACCAATCTGCCAACTAATACTACCAGTAACATATTGAATAATAATACCAGCACCAACAGCCTGAACTGCTAAATAAGGAATTGTAAAAACAACCATCACACCCATAAAAATTAGACGCAGAGACCTACTTTCAAAACGATTTCCAATGAGCTCAGGTGGAGTAATGAACCTTTTTTCTTTACCCTGCTTCCAAACCTTACGACCAATAACAAAAAACATAATAGCCATTATAGCTGTCCCAAAGCCCATTATACCATATTGACCAAGACCAATTTTATATGCGTTACCAGCAAATCCGAGAAAAGTAAATGCAGAGAAATTAGTGGCAGCTAAAGAAAAAAACAAAATAATTGGACCAAAAGTGCGACCTGCGATAAAATAATCTTCAGGTGTTTTCTTTGTTTTCTTATAAGCCACTAAACCCATTACAATAAGCAGAGAAAAATAACCTATAACCATGAGAAGAAATTCTATCATTCATCCCCCCTCCAATAAAACCATGTAAACAAATAAAACGCACCCGATAAACATAATGTAAGGAACAAGAGATACCACATCCAAAACGGCAAACCCAAAAACAAAGGAGTAGAAGATCCCCAGTTCCAGAAATCTAAAGACAACAAAAACAGTACAATGAACAATAGATACCATACAAAGTTATTCTTTTTTGGCAACCAGAATGGCAGATCCTTCAAGGTTTAGTCCTCTCTCTTATTTATTAATCTACCATTTCCTGGTTTTACTGGCTGGAAAGGCAAAAAACAATGCCACATTAACCTAAATTAGAAATCAAACCTGCATTTCATATCTTTTTTCTTTCATAACATACCCTGAGAACCCGGTTCAAAGAGTAAAGATGAATCGTTCTTTTGAATCAGTTGTTTCAATGTAACTTTATTCCTGTTAATGTCGTAGTATCTATTATGCCCTTTATTGTTTTAATCTTATGAATAATGATTTCTCCGATGCTTTCATAATCTTCAGCTTCGATTTTTGCTATTAAATCGTATTCTCCAAATAAGGGATGGACTTCCCTAATCTCATGGAGTTTCGAGAGTTTATTGAATACTTCATATTCATACAATGGTGAAACATGCATAAGAACAAAACCAATTACCACCTTTATTTCTCCTTTACAATCAATATCCTAACATCTCGTTCCTTAAAAACCTATACCTCTAAAACCTAAACACAGGTTTTGTGCGAATCGATTACAGATATGAAAAGAAAAAAAGAGAGAGATTTAAAATCTCCTTGGTGGCCGATGTTTATGATAACAGTCCCGACAGTAAACTGGTCTAGAACCATCTGGTTTAAAGGGAACTTCTGTTTCTTTTCCACAATCTGCACATGTTACCTTATGCATTTCTCGGGGTGCGTCACCATAGCCACCGCCTCTATTATTGTCTCGATACATTTTTCATTACATCCTTTTTTTTTGGTTGCGTAAATAATACAATCACTATATAATGCTATACATTGACGGATAGCGGTCAGTGATCTGAGCGAAGGGAAAGGGATTTGAACCCACGATTACCGGTCATGACAATGATTGATGGGTAGTCTCCCATCGAGATTTTAATTTTATACTGTAAAAATTATAAAATTACGCCGAGGAGGAGATTTGAACTCCTGCGGGGAGGTCCCCACGAGCTTTCCAGGCTCGCGCCGTACCGGGCTGAGCCACCTCGGCATAAAAAAAACAATAACTGAGGAAAACAAAAACATCTATTAAGTTTTTTTCCAGATAGAAGGATAAGTACCTTTTTTCATTATAACCCGTTCAAGATTTGTACAAAATCCTTTCTCCTTCTGAATCATCTCTTCAGTCGACATTAAAGATTTACCAACTGCAACAGCTTCGTCTTTAAGTGTTAAAATAAGTATAATATCATTTTTTTTAATTCCAGTATCAACCTCTAAAACACCGGGTAACGCAAGACTTGCACCATGACATAAGGCATCTACCGCAGAATCACGTACAACGATTTTTGGAAGATGCATAAGAATATATTCAATAGGGTGCAAAATGCTACGAATACTACTTTCATCTTTGTCTTCTTTATAGAAAACAAAGCTATCTTTTAAATCATGAAGAAGAACACAATCGCTTTCTTTTATATGACCAACCTGTGTACGTCTTAATTCTGCAAGATGTGCACCAGAACCTAGTTTTCTACCGATATCTACACAAATCGTTCTAACATATGTACCTGACTCACAACCTACGCGAAATAAAACCTCACGATTTTTTATCTGAATAATATCAAAATAATAAATTTTTCTTCTACGACGAACTCTTTTAACAGCACTTCTAACAGGCGGCAATTGAACAACTTCGCCAACAAAACTTTCACAAACAGTTCTAATCTTTTTTTCATCAACATCCTTATGAAGTATCATAATTCCTACATATTCTTTACCAGCCAGAAGCAAAAAAGACAAAGTCTTTGTTGCATCACCGATACCAATAGGCAGAATACCTGTGGCATTAGGATCAAGAGTGCCACTATGACCTACCTTTTCAGTTCCAAGAATCTTTTTAATCCAGGAATCAACCTGATGACTAGTTGGACCATTAGGTTTATCAATTATTATTACACCATTTTCCAAAAGCTCTTCAACAGTTCTTTTCTCTATTTTTTTTCCAAAATTTGGATTAGTTTTAACCTTTTTTTTAACCAATCGCTCATTTGAATTAACACCGGGTAATACCTTTTTGTTTTTACTCATAATAATACTTGTCACAAGAACAACAACAGGTTAATAAAAATTATTCAAGCTTTTCCAAAATAATATTTACTATTTCCTCAGGCGTTTTATCAGCGGAGTATACAACTAAATCATAGATGCTTGTATCATCAAGATCAATATCATAATATTTTTTATAACGAGCAAGTTCACTTCTTTCACGTTCAACAATTTCTTTTTTTCTTTTTTCTAAATCTCCATTTTCTCTATTTACAATTCTACTGACTCTAGTTTTTAGATCTGCATCTATAAAAATTTTAAAAGAAGAAATATTGTTGCGATATGCAAGCCAACCAGCAAGACGCCCCTCAAGGATAACATTTCCTTTTTTAAGGATCTTTACTTGTTTTTTATCAAGATCTTTATCAACTTGGCTATTTTTTTCACAAAACTTGCCAAAATCCTCTAAACTCATCTTATATTTTTTTGCAGTTTCGCGAAAAATCATACCAGAATACACATAAGAAATCCCTAATTTTTTATGTAAAAGTTCTGCAACAGTGCTTTTACCACTACCGGGTTTCCCGCTGACAGTAATTACAGTCATAATCAAATATTATTAGAAGAAGGTCTAATCTTTGATTTAATATTCTTCCATGTATTAGACCAACTTATATATTTCAAACCATTTCTTATTATAGAACCAATAACCATTGAAAATATTAGATAAAGCCATAACCATGCTTGCATTAAAATTGGTTTATCAAACAAACTAACATAGTTAGCCCATGGAACTGTAAAATAAAAATGGTCTAGATTTGCAAGAAAAGTTCGTAGCCATATAAATATTGGAAATATAAAAATAATTAAAAACAGCATAGATTTCATAGAGCCACTAGATGCATCTTGTTGTTTTTTCATCATCTCAGGTTGCATCTTCATAAGTTTGCTAATTCGATTTGTATTTCCTTCTTTTCTTGCTTTTTGTATCTCTTTTTGAAAATCTTTTTGAGACTCCTGCATTTCCCCCATTTTTCTCCAATCTGTAAAAAGATTAGTAAGAGCTCCCGAAAGAAAAACTACTATTAAACCAGCTAAAAATATTGTTAAAACAGGGTAATTACCACCAAAACCTATTATAGGTTGCAGTATAAGACCAAAATAATAACCAAGAATATTTCCAATACCTGTAAAAACTAGTGCAAATGTTATTACCATAACCAGCATCATGTACATCATGGTACTACCCTGTGCTTTATTATCCATTTTTATCATTTTTTTCATCCGGCTTTATTATTTTAATACAGGTGCTACTTGTTTAACAGCCTCATCTATTGCATTATCATGATTAAAGACAATTTTCACAGTTGAGCCAGTAAGAGCTGCATATGCCATTGCAGCAGCACGATTCATCATCTGATGTTCATTTATTTGTTCTTTGGTATCAGGATCTCTATTTCTTGTTTTATCACTTGCACGACGATTATATATTTCTTCGGGGTCTGCTTCAACTAGTACAATTGCTATTGGATTAATTTTTTTAACAACCCATTCTGGTAAACCAGGCAAATAGCCTTTTGGTGTTTTAACTGTACAATGTGTATCAAGTATCACGTTTTTCATTTTAGCTATTCTTTCAGCTGTTTTTATTTGTAGTTTTTTCTGTTGTTCAAGTGTGAGTTTCCTCATTTCATCCCGGTCTTTTACTAGTTTCATTTCCTGTGCTATTTCTATCATTACTGTTCCAAATGTTACAAAATTAATATCCATTCCTAGGGCAGCTTTTTTCATAACTGTTGTTTTACCAACACCAGGTATTCCTGTTACTACTACTATTCCCAAAAGCCTCACCTATCCTTTTTTTTATTCATTTCCAAAGAAACCACGCAGTACTGGGTGCATTTCCATTGCTTGTTCTTTTGCGATATCTTCATACAGATGTATAATTATACCGACAGTCAGTAGTACACCAGTACCACTAGCATTACCAAGAGTTCCTAGCATATCTGCAAAACCAGCAAGCAAAGCAACTGCTGCCCCACCAATCACTGTTACCACAGGGATGTATCTTTCTAATACCAGTTTTAGAATCCGTGGATCTCGCCTAAATCCTGGTATTTGCATACCACTACTTTGAATTTGTTTGGCAACAGCAGATGGCCCCATATCAGTTGTTTCGATCCAGAATTTAGCAAATAAAATAGAACCTCCA
>JALHTX010000363.1 GCA_022866015.1 Thermoplasmatota archaeon | reverse complement strand
TACCAATTTCTCTAGTTCTCTCAGTAACTGTTGCATACATGATGTTAGCAATACCAATACTACCTACAACAAGAGAGATTAACGCAATTGCTGTTATGAACATCCTTAGAACGTTTACTATTTGATCTATCCTATTTAGAATATACTGTTGTGTTATAACTACAAAATCTGTATTTTTATCTTTATACTTATTTGCATCTGATTGATCACTTTCCAGATATTCAAGTATTTCATTTTTTGCTATATCTACGCTCTGTTTATCAACGGCATTTGCATATATTAGCCCAAAGGCAGTAACCCGCTTAAAAATACCACCGACATTAGAACCTATATAAGTAGAATAATATGGATCAACTGGACCTATTATTGAAGGAGCAGTCAATTGATTTAGGACATTAACATTTTCACTTTCTTTGATAATCCCAACTATTTTAGCTTCTAAAATTCTCCCATCAATTCTCTGGAGACGTATTATATCTCCAACATCCAGCTTTTTATCTTTCCCAAAAATCATCGTTGCACTTTCAGTTATTACTATTTCGTTTTTTCCTTCTTGAAAGATTTTTCCTTTTCCAATTTTCAAATCTAGTACATCTAATATAGCTGGTGTACTTGCATACATTGATCCACCTGATTTTGATATCCATCTAAGGAAACCTTCTTTAATCATTATTTTCTTAAGTGGAACAATTCCAATAGGAGATGCACTATCTATATGTGGTAAATTATTTATTTTCTCTACATCATTGGTAGTATAAACAATTTTAGTTAATTGTAGCTGAGGCGGATTACTTGCAGTACCTGTTCCAATGATCATACCAGTTGGATCAAAAATATTCCATTGCTCTTCAATAAAAATTTTTACTGAATTACCTCCAGCGGTTACCATAATTACAGAACTTATTCCGATTATAACACCTAGCAGAGTTAAAAAAGTCCTTACTTTATGAGATCTTAATGCATCTAGACTCATTCCAAATATATCTGAAATCATGGTTAACCAACTATTTTTCCATCAATCATGTTGATAACTTTATTTGTATACTTTTTTAATGAAGAATCATGTGTAACTAATAAGATTGTTTTTCCTTCTTTATTAATGGAAGATAATAATTTCATTACTTGCTGTCCAGTTTCTGAATCAAGGTTTCCTGTCGGTTCATCTGCAAGAATTATTGAAGGATTATTTGCTAATGCACGAGCAATTGCAACACGTTGCTGTTGCCCACCAGAAAGTTCTGAAGGACGATGATTTGCCCAATTTTCCAAACTAAACTTTTTTAATAAATCAATTGCAGCTTTCTCTCTGGATGATTTATTTATTCTACCAAATGTCATTGGAAGAGCTATATTTTTTAATGCATTCATAGTAGGAATGAGATTAAAAGTTTGGAAAATAAAACCGACTTTATTGCATCTGATATCTGCCAACCGGTTATCATTTATTCTAGTTATATTTTCGCCTTCTAAAATAATTTCACCATTTGTTGGGCGATCTAAACAACCCAATAGATTCATCAGTGTACTTTTTCCAGAACCAGATGGACCCATAATAGCTATAAAATCCCCTTTTTTTATCTTAATTGTAATATTTTTCAATGCCTTGAATTCCTGTTTGCCACTCATATATACTTTTGTAACTGAGTTTGTTTCGATAGCAAATTCACTTATCATTATAAGATATGTTAAAATTCTTATTATATAAATCTTTTTTTATATTACTATCCTAAATTTTTTATTTCTAGATGAAACCTAAACTATGGAAAATTTTTTTAAGAAATAATTTTTTCCTATCTATGTTTTTATATTGATTTAAATCTGTGTATAATGAATTAACATCTGTTATTGAAGAGTTTATAAAGCATTAATTGATTTAATGTTGAGGAGATAAAGGTATGGATGCACATACAGCATATGAAAAAATTGGTCTTGTTTGTGGGACTATAGGTATAACAATTGGTTTGTCTATTGGAATTATTGCATTAATTTGTGCAATAATACTTGGCATATTGAATCTCATATAATATCACACTCCTTCTACACGAGATCGGTTTGTTGATTCAATTTTAGCTAATATTGCTTCAATGTTATTTCTATTAGTTTTTTCAAAATCCTTTTTTAAATTAATGACAATCCTTGGCAGATCATTAAGATATCGTAACATTCTTGCTGTGCTAAATCCTTGGGATAATCAGCTTTTTTGAAATGCGAGGATTTTAATCCTATTATGTTAGCTAATTTCTTTGTTGTTCTTGATTGACTCTAGTTCTCTTTGGAGTCACTTCCCCACCGTAATTATAAAAATCAGGCAAATTATTACCATTAAGGCAAATATCAAAATGAGGTTTAAACTTTTATTTTAGTTCAGAGGGAAGGGATTTCGGCTCCAAGTTCAAATCTCATAAATAAGAAAAGATATATTTCATAAAATTCAATCATCTCACAGGAGAAAAAAGGTATGCTCCCGTCGGGATTCGGACCCGAGTCCCCAGCTCGAAAGGCTGGAATGATTGGCCGCTACACCACGGGAGCAAATGATAAATTAGTAGTCCCGTCCAGATTCGAACTGGAGTCGTTGGCTCCAAAGGCCAACATGATTGACCACTACACCACGGGACTAATATTATTGGTTTTGATGTAATGGACTGTGATAATGATTTTCCTATTTAACCTTTAATGTTAATCTTTTATATATGGTTTCATTGTTTCTTGTGCTAAGATGACCCAGGTAGATATAAAACTCCTTAATAAAATTTCCACTTTATTAACTGAAAAAAAACTTACTATTGCAACTGCTGAAAGTTGTACAGGTGGCCTAGTTGCACATAATCTTACAAATATATCTGGTAGTTCTAATTATTTTGATAGAGGTTTAGTGTCTTATAGTAACAATTCAAAAAATGAATTGTTAAATGTATCAAAAGAAATTTTAAAAGAATATGGTGCAGTCTCTGAACTAGTTGCAAAAGCAATGGCTGAAAATGTAAGAAAACTTTCAAATGTGGATATTGGAATAAGTACTACAGGTATTGCAGGACCTACCGGTGGAACCAAAGAAAAACCAGTTGGACTTGTATACATTGGTCTTTCAACTAAAAAAGGTTCAATTGTTAAAAAATTTATTTTTAAGGAGGATAGAATTGGAAATAAAACAGCTACTTGTAATGCTGCATTAAAATTGTTATATGACTACTTAGAAACAATGTAAATTTTTTATGGTGAAAAAAAAATTGCTAGAAATAGATGGGGCATATGGCGAAGGTGGTGGACAAATACTGCGAAACGCAGTAGCTTTTTCTGTGCTTACAAATAAACCTATAAGAGTTACAAATATACGTAATAACAGACCAAACCCAGGTATAAAAGCCCAACATTATATAGCAATAAGAAGCATTAGTGATATATTTAATGCAGAGGTTAAAGGTCTTGAAATTGGTTCAAATGAACTTATTTTTAAACCAGATAAAATAAAACCAGGCGTCTACAAGTTTGATGTTGGAACCGCAGGTAGCATTACACTTGTTTTTCAGGCAATTATTCTTGCTTGTACGGACGCAAAAGAGCAAGTAACGATTAGTCTATGTGGTGGAACCGATGTTAAATCTAGTCCTTCTTGGGATTATTTTGAAAATATTTATATTCCTTTAATTAAAAAAATAGGTGTAACTGTTATTCCGCAGCTTATAACTCGTGGATATTATCCTCGTGGCGGTGGTGAAGCAACTATAACAATTAATCCATATGAAAAACTCAATCCTTTAAAACTTTCCAATAATGAAGAATTTACTCAGATAGAAGGAAATATAAATATCTCTAATCTGGCTGATAATATTGCAGCGAGGATTAAACATACGATAATTAAAAATCTTTTAAAAAATAATTTTAATGCATCAATTTCAGTTGATAAAAAAACTAGTCTATCACCAGGTGTTGAAGCAACTCTTTGGGCTAGATCAAAAAATACAATTCTTGGTTCAGCAGTTATTGGTGAAAAAATTATGTCTTCAGAAGAACTAGGTAAAAGTGTTGCTATGAATCTTTTAAAAGAAATACAATCAGGTGCAACACTTGATGTTCATGCTTTTGATCAGATTTTGCATTTTATGGTTCTTGCAAAGAAAAACGGTAAATCAATATGTAGAATAAGTAAACTTAGTAATCATGCAAGTACAAGTATGTGGCTAGCAAAAAAGTTTTTTGATATAGATTTTAAAATTACTCAATCTGAAGATAACATATTAGTAGATATTTTTTAAACATTTTATATGGATAAAGGATAAATAGAACAGATTTTTACAATAATTCTATAAAAATTGCACATATTTCTGATATTCATTGTAATAAAAGTTATGATTTCAGTGAAAAAATGTTTGACAAAGTTGCATAACTTGTAAAAAAAACAGAGCCAGATGTTGTTTTTATCTCAGGTGATATCTCAACAGATGGCTTACTTTGCGAGTATGAATTAGCCAAAATGATTGAGTTTAATCTTTCTGATGGATGTTGTAGTAATAAATCCTATAATCAATATTTTTATAAAAATTAGAAATTATTATTATTTTACATGAAAAAACTAATGATATAATAAGAGAAAAATCCTATAACTGCACTCACAGGAATTGTGAGAATCCATGCCCAGACGATATTTCTCGTAACTCCCCATCTAACGGCAGTAAGCCTTTTGGTTGATCCGACACCGATGATTGATCCTGTAATTGTATGTGTTGTACTAACGGGTATGCCTGCTAGTGAACAGCCTATTATGGTACCAGCTGCTGCGGTCTCTGCACAGAAACCATGTACTGGCCTCAAATGAGCCACCTTTGTTCCGAGAGTCTTGATAACCTTCCATCCACCAGCAAGTGTGCCAAGTGCAATTGCCGTATGTGCAGAAAGTATCACCCAAATAGGTACGTATTCTTTTCCTACACTTACACCAGCGGTAGTAAAATATCCTG
>JALHTX010000362.1 GCA_022866015.1 Thermoplasmatota archaeon | reverse complement strand
CTACTTTTGTAAGTATTACTCCATCGATTCCGCATACTTCGTTGAAACGTCTGGCTTGTTCCACTGCATCGTTTCCAGATAGTGCATCTCCTACAAATATTATAAGATCTGGTTTGGCAACTCTTTTTATTTTAGCCATTTCATCCATAAGATTAATATTTGTCTGAACACGTCCCGCTGTATCAAGTAAAACTACATCTTTATGTTTTGCTTTTGCATGATCTATCGCATCAAACGCTACTGCTGCAGGATCAGCACCGGGTCCATGCTTAATTATTTTTACACCGACTTTTTCTGCGTGAATACTTAGCTGTTCTATGGCTCCTGCTCTAAATGTATCACCTGCTGCCATCACACAGCTATAACCTTTCTTTTTAAGCATTGCTGCGATTTTTGCGATACTTAATGTTTTTCCACTCCCGTTTACTCCTATAAACATTATAACAACAGGTTTATCATGTTTTTTTATAAATTCATCAAAATCAAGTTCGTTAGACATTAAAACATGTGATATTGCGTTTTTCAAAACGGTTTCTACTACTTCACTAATTTTACCGCGTTCTATACTGATATGTTTAAGTTCCTCTTTTATATCTTTTTTAATTGATTCAATAACATTATATGCTACATCTGATTCAAGGAGTCCTACTTCTAAATCCCATAATAATTCCTCGAGTTTCTCATCGCTAAATGTAATTGTTGTTTTTTTATCTGCTTGTACTGCTTGTTCAATGCTACGGCGGGTTTTAAGAGTATGCTCAAGTTCTGCTCTATTGATTTTTCTATTTGCTTATCAAATTCTTCTTCTCTTTTACGCCGATCCGCCTCTATTCTTTTATGTCTCTCTTCATCATCTTTCTTTTTATAGATTTGCTCTACTTTTTTATCAGTTGGTTCTTCTTTTTTAGGCTCAATTCTTAATTTTTCTTCTTTTTTTATTTCTATAGGTTTGACAGTAGTTTTAATCTTTTTTTCAGTTAATATTTGTTTTATTTCAACTTCTTTTTTAACAGGTTGGGGTTTTTTTTCTTCAGCTGGTTTTACTGTTGGTTCCGGTTTTTTTATTTCTTTTTCTTCTACAACGATTGGTTTTTCTTTTGCAAGTTCTGCTTCTAGTTCTACTTCAAGTTTATCTTCAAATATTCTAAGCTTCTTCTTTAAAAATTTAAACATAAGTTGATACCTTTATTATACACTTTTTTTATTTTTCTTCATATATCAAATTTTGTGCTTTTTCTGCTGCATTTTCACCCTGTTTTTGTATATTTTGCATCATCTCATCAAGTCTAGCTTGTGATTTTTCGATATTTTGTATTCTTTCATCTATTTTTTTAATTGCATCGTCATATGTTTTTTCAATAACGATTCCTGCTCCTACTTCTATTAGTATCTTTTCTTGTTTTTTTGCTGTTGTATTAATAAAGGCTCCTCCACCTATTGGAATCATCATCTCTGTTTCTTTTTCTAGTTTTTTTAGTTGTTCAATTGTTAAACGTGCTTTGTTATAATCCATTATTGCTGCTTGTATATATTGAGATTGCATTTCTAATTGGTTTAATTGTTCTTTACATTGTTCTACAATCATCATGTATCTTGATGCTTCTTCATCCTTAGTCATTTTTAATACTTCCATATATCCTTTGATTTGTTAATGCCACCTAATAAAAAAAGTATTATTAATACTATTTGTTAGAAGGATGAAATAGATTAAGGCTGTTGAAAAATTCTGATTTAAGTAGAATTTTTCTGAATGATTGATTAATAGATGGAGTATTTGAAGAAATTTTATCGTTGTTGTCTGTTGCTTAGAGCAGAAAAATAACTGAAAGGGATCTTTTTTAATGAATGTTAATCTGG
>JALHTX010000041.1 GCA_022866015.1 Thermoplasmatota archaeon | reverse complement strand
TTTGATTTATATATTTTATTTCCTAAAGTCTCTAATCTTGTTGTACATGAAGCAATTAGTCCAAAATTAGGATTTTTAGGAAAAGAACTAAGATTATCATCTATTGTCTTTAATAAACTAGTTCCATCAATAGTCAATATAGATGCATTACGATCTTTTGATCGTATTGTGGTAGTAAGAGATTCACCTATTATAGGTCCAATAACTCTTGGGCCTAATTTATCATTATCTTTATTAATATGAAAACTTAAAGGAAAATAAAAATTTGTTTTAAACCAAGTTGCATCATTTAAAAAATCCTTTGGCCAATTAAGCAAACTAAGAAATTCAGTAGCTGCTGGTTTGTTATTTATTTCATGTATTATTCTTCCATCTTTACTAGCCTTTGTAATTTCAAATTTAATACCGGTTTCTTTCATATTGTGTGTTGTTAGAACATCTAGGTTACTTTTTGTTTTCATTCCAAGGGTTACTATAGAATTAGTAAACACATTTTTATTAAAAAATTGATAGTTTCGGATGGTTGCTCGCTCATCTATAGTTCCACCTCCAAGCATAGAATATTCAGGCATTAGTTTAACCATTTCTTCTATTGCTTCATCATCTCTACCTGCACCTTTTTGAAAAACATATTGAGAAAAACCAAAAAGTTGCATTAATATTTTTGTTGTCAGTCCAGATTTTATTATAGTTTTTCCTTTGAATGGAGGCATATTAGGTAGCTCTGAAGCAGAAATCAAGTTTAATAAAAATTTATTCTCATATTTACTATCCTTCAATCCATTTTTAATCATTTTAGCACATTTTCTTGCTGCCTTTCTAGGATTTCTCTTAGTATTTTTTCCATAACCAATCGTTACATCCATATTTGGATTTGAAACTGCTAAAGCAGTAGCACCTCTTGAATAAACACCATAATTGTTCATAAATCCTGTAACAGTACCACCAATTAGAGGAGTATTTTCAGGTAATACATCCCATGCCCCATTTAATAATTCTAGAAAACCACCATGCTTTTTATAATGAATTGTTGAAAATAAAATAAAGAAATCTGGTGGAGCCTTTAATTTCTCAATTGTTGATCTTGCTACTTCACGCCCTGCTTCTCGAGCATCCCATTTACGCGACATTCCAACTGATGCTTCTAAACCAGACTTAACCATAGTTTTTACACCAAATTATATTAAACAGTTGCTAAATTTACTTTTTCTTGTTCATCCATGATATTTTTAATTTCACGACGAGCATTCTCAATCTCAATCTCAATTAGTCCTTTATTAGAAAGAGCAGGAATAATTGCTACAAGAGCATTATCTGTTTCATGAAAAACATAAAACAAAACCTCATAATCCAGAAGTCTGAACTCCATCTCACCAAGACCTGCTTCAGAATAACTACGAATAACAGTAAAAACATCATCCATAGCTCTATGTATAATATCCCAAATATCATGAATCTCAGGTTTAAAACTATTATCACCATCGCTAGGCATCACACTAATCATATTCTGACGAGCAACCATACAAGCAAGTATATCATCAAGTTTCAATAAATCATCAAGTACTTTAGCAATAGGGTCATCCTGTATATCCCATCAACTCCTAATTAAAACTTGTAATAATTTAATAGTATAAACATTTTTCTAAAACAAACAATATGGGGATTAAAGATTTCCCGTTTTGAAAACTTTATTTTTTCATCATACATCACCCTATCCTTTTTAAATTACAAAACAAAAGGCGTTCAGCACCTGGAAGCCACTGCATCATCAGGTGGCTTCCAGCATGTCTGCTAGGTT
>JALHTX010000361.1 GCA_022866015.1 Thermoplasmatota archaeon | reverse complement strand
CAAAAAGAAACCGCAGAAAAACTAGGAATAACACCTGCAGCAGTATGCCAATATCTATCAAAAAAACGAGGAAGTTCAGATATAACAAATGAAATTATCTTAAGTGAAATAAAACTATCCGCAAAAAACATAATAGAAAACGGCAATGAATACATAATCCCAGAAACCTGCAAGATATGCAAACTTCTTAGCAAAAGTACAGAGTATGATTTATTTTGTCGGATATAATTCTTTACTCAATCAGATTCATCTTTATTTTAAAATAAAAAAATTAAAAAAAGGTGGTATAAAAACAACAAATTGTTAAATTGATTGCATTTCCAAAAACAAAAAAATTAAAAAGTACAAGGAATGGAGTTTAATTACAAATTTACATAAATAATTTTTTATTTGATAGTGATTATCAAGTAATAATTGATTAAATTTTTTATTAAGTTTATAATTTAATAAATTCTTTAAATTTTAGAAAGTTTTTTTAAGATTAACAAGATTTTAAATAAATGAATAAAAATGGATAAAATAATTAATATACATATGATGAAATCAACTAAGTTAATACTCTTTTTTTTACCATTTATTCTACTATTAATTTTTTTCTCAAATATAGTAAAAGCAGATGTTATAATACCACCAACAGATATCTTTTGGACTCCATTTACTATAGTTGTTTTCCTTGTTAATTTGTTTTTAAATTTCATTGTTTTTAGCATTGGTTATATAATTTTTATTGAAAGAAATATTCATAAAATTAACAAAAAATCATTTTTTATAACAATAATACTTATCACTTTATTAGGATTTATTGCTGATTCAATTACTCTACAATTTTATGATCATAATAATTTATGGTCGATATTTTTTGTACTTATTTTTGCTACATTTTTAATATTTATTTTTAACTACTTAATTTATAGACTTTATTTAAAATTAAGTACTAAGAAATCAATAATCATCTCTATTTGGATGTCATTACTAACTAATCCATTTTTATATATAATTCTAACATATTTTATCAGTTTATTATTAACTCCACCATATCACCCAATTTACCCTCCTTAAATATAGATTATTTAAGTCTTAAATTAAAATCTATTCTAACAAAACTTATCTAATATATTTCTTTATCAAAACAGTAATTTGTTTAACTTATTTAATTTGAATAAAAAAGAGTTAGAGTTTGGTTTTTTAGTTAAAGTATAAGTTTAGTATTTTTTCAAAGAAAGGAAAACACTGAATAAGTTTTTCAAATAACAATCTTAGCTGAGGATATTGTATTGTTTTATTTTTTGGCATACTAACTTCAAGAGTTGCCCAGTCACTCTCTGCACCATACTCGTCCACAGCCTTTACTGTAACAGTGTAAGTCCCTTTTGTATTCCATATGTGTGATACAATGATTTGTTTCCCAGATTCATTTAAACCTGTAAACGTAGTAGTTTTGTCGCCCCAATCGATGTGGTATTTCACTTTATCTTGGTAAGGATCAGTTGTTTTAATGGTATATTTATATAAAGTTCCAATTTTTCCGTTTGTCTCACCAGTGACGGTTGGTATGTTTGGATTTTGATTTTTACAGCTTGTGAAATTCCAAATAGGACCAGATGTTGATTGTCCACGGCAATCCTTAGCGACAATCTTCCAGTAATATGTGGTATTATAATCCATTTTTCCTGGATTGTAATTCGGGATTATCTCAACAGATTTTACTAACGGTGGAGAACTCACTGTTCCGAAATAAATTTCATATGTCAACCAATCGCCATCAGGGTCACTACATTCCCAACTTAGATTGGAGTTAACCTTTATAGCAGTAGAATAAGTAGATGGATTTGGATTGGAAGGTATACTTGGAGAATGATCTGGGGGCAGGTCAGCTAGATGTATTACAGTAACTGCTTTAAGTTTATAACCGTAATCCGAATAAACTCCAGTCCATGAACAATGATGAAGATAGTTATCATAAGTGTCATATAGGTAAATAGTGTTTGTCGTTGAATCATATCCAACGCCAAGCATAGTATGACTTGAAGAAGGGCCTTCCCAATGAGTTATAACTGGCCGACCAGCATTAATTTCTGCCTTAAATTCACTATACGTAAAACCGTTTGGATTACCTTTTGGAGTGTCTGTCAATTGATTATATACTGTTTTGACAGCATAACCCCTTGATTCGGCGAATAATTTACATCCATGACCACATTCGGTTTGGGGTAAACCCTCGGAAGCAGGAGGCAAATAATCATAAAGTTTTGAACCATCATTATTCCACCAATATGTAGCGGAACCATCAATATTTGAGTCTTTTATACCATCATCATTTCTGTCCCATTTCCACTGGTTGGCTCCTATGAAATCTGCAACACAGAGTGACCATTTATGCTCAGGCCAATGATTCTCCCATGGATCAGGCCCAGGGCTGTTGGAAGATTTCCAAT
>JALHTX010000360.1 GCA_022866015.1 Thermoplasmatota archaeon | reverse complement strand
TGGGAATTCGCTAGTTGGAGTGGAGACTTATCTGGGACAGACAACACAACAAATATAACAATGAACAGCAACAAAACTATAACAGCAACATTCACAGATATCAGAATTTATTATACACTTACTATAAATATAATTGGAAATGGAACAGTCAACCCACCTACAGGTAACAAATACCTAGAAGGAACCATAGTGGACATTAGAGCAACACCAAACGCTGGATGGCAATTTACCAATTGGACTGGTGACCTCACTGGATCTACGAAATCAACAACCATAACTATGAATAGTAACAAAGAAATAACTGCTCATTTCACAACCATCGTAACTGTAAAAATTACAAAACCTGAGAATAATCATTTATATCTTTTTGATATAGGATTTAAATCAACTGAAGACAAACCTCATATAATTGGTCCAATAAATATTAAAGTACAAGCAGAGAGTGATAACGGAATAGCTAGAGTAGAGTTCCTTATAAATAATGAACTTAAAAAAACTGATAACTCGTCACCATATTCCTGGATATGTCTTTTAAAACCAAAAGGCAATGTAGAAAACTATACAATTACTGTAAAAGCATATGATGAAGACGGTAATACAAATAAAAAGAGCATAAATGTAACAAGATCAAAGTTTAACCCAATTCTTAATCATAAAAAACTAATACTTATACTAGCAGTAGCTGGATTAGCAGGTTTAATCCTTTTAAGAAACCAGAGTACAGAACAAAATGGAGTAATACCTAACGAACCAGATAACGACTCATATAATATTAACCAAGTACCTATCATAGATGCTGGTGGTCCATATAATAGTAGAGTAGGAGAACCAGTTTATTTTGATGCATCTAGCAGTTATGATCCTGATGGAGATCTTCTTACATATGAATGGAATTTTGGTGATGGTAGCGTCGGCGTTGGTGCAAAACAAAGTCATACCTATGAAAAAGCAGGAAAATACGATGTAAAACTTACTGTTACTGATTCAGAAGGTAATTCTGATACACAAACAGTAGAAGTTGAAATAACAGATGGTTCAAAAACTATAGGTATATCTGAAGATGATTGGTTCTGGTATATAGTATCAGGTTTAGCATTAGCGATTACTGTTGCGGTAGGTTTATTATTCATTGGAGGAAAGCTATATGTCTAAAGACAATAATATGCCAGTGGGAATAAGCATTTTTTTAGTATTATTCCTAATATTTGAAATATATTATTTCTTCTTTGATTATCTATTCGCAGGATTATATCCATTCCATGGCTATTCATTGGATTCACTTGGATATATTCCTTATCTAGTCGTAACAGTATTCCTATATGCTGTAGTAGTATTTTGTCTATACAAGATAACTGCAGGGATTATATTACGTGAAGACTGGGCTAGAAAATTTACAATACTATATGCAATATGGGCTAGTATATGGCCTTTATGGGCTATAATCATTGGAAACAGGCTCTATGAAAACATAATATTTTTTGTAATCTATGTAATTGTTATTCTATACCTGTTAAGCTCATATGTAAAAAAATACTTTGAAAAAAGTAGGGTTTTCACATATGGCCCCTATACTTTGTATACTCGGAAGGTTGATTTGAGGAACACAGGTAAACTAGTAGATATCTACTATTTCTGTTCCCATACTCCAAAGAGTGGTACACCTTGTGCCATGCCTAAGGGTTATGAAGTAGGTGTGAACCCTAGAACAAAGATGCCATATCTTCAAAAAATTGGTAATGTACAAAAAACTGAGATGGTACAAACACAAGAGATAGTACAAGAACCAGATATGATAAAAACACAAGAGATAGTACAAGAACCAGAGATATATAAGTACGGTGTTTACACTCTTTATACTAGGAAAGTTAAGCTTGAGAATGCAGATAAAGAAATCGATATTTTTTTCTTTAGCTCTCATGAACCTAAGAGTGGTACACCTTGTAGTATGCCTGAGGGTTATGAAGTAGGTGTTAACGCTAGAACTAAACTACCGTATCTTAAAAAGACAGGTAACAAAACTGTTAAAACAATTGAGGCTCCCAAAGAACAGGTGGAAACAGTAAATAAAAAACCTTCGAATGTGGTCTATGTTGTCAGTAAACCTTCAGAAGTTAAAGGAAAGGGTGACTGGGCTGTCAGGACTCATGGTAAAATCTTTAGTAGTCATAGGACACAGGAAAACGCTATAAAAGCAGCAAGTGTACTTGCAAAAAAACGTAATGCTACTGTTATGATACAGTCTACAAGTGGTGCTTTTAGAGAAGGTTTTAAACCTAAAAAATAATTTTTTCTTTGTTTTTTTATCTTATTCTATTTTTTCTTTTTATCCTATAAGTTATAATTTACTCTATTTCTAGGAAATTATTTAATAAAAATTCTCAATATTATATATTAATTAAATTGGTAATCGATATAAAACGGTTGGCCTATCCGGTAATTAATCACACAAATAAAAATTTAATTTGAGTGGTGGGGGAAGATATTTGATAAAATATTATTTAAAAAATAACTTATTTTCATATTTAGCATCTATTTTGTTAATATCGATAGAAAAAAGAATAATAGCAGGAGAGGAAGAGTTGGTTGAGTGGGAACCAGTAGAAAAAATGAATATAGGTGAAAAATTATTCTGTAACACATGTCCATATGAAGATGTTTTAGAAAGTATTAATAATGATATAAAAGAGATAAAAAACACAGTTAGTATAGTTTACGCTATGCAGGATAAAAAACACGATAAGAAGAAAAATAAAGTAAAAGAAATACCAGTTAATATACAAGAAGATGAGAAAGAAATTATACCTGTTGATATACAAGAAGAAGTTAAAAAAGATATTAAGGTTGATAAAGTAGCTGTTAAAAAAGAAGTAAAAGAAAAACCGGTTAAAC
This sequence comes from Thermoplasmatota archaeon, assembly GCA_022866015.1. Taxonomy (GTDB): domain Archaea; phylum Thermoplasmatota; class E2; order DHVEG-1; family DHVEG-1; genus PFL35. The sequence continues at coordinate 941 of JALHTX010000360.1, read as the reverse complement.
CTAAGAAAAAAGTAAATAACAATCAAAGAAAGAAAAGTACAACTAAACACAAAAAAAGAAGGAAGAGTAAGAATCTAACGCTTAATACTAAAATCTTAAAATCTATATACAAAAAAACCCGTAAAAAAATATTAAATGTTTTCAACATAGTTTTAAGGTAGTGCTCTGAGAAAAGGTTTTAAACCCTAAAAAAATAAATTTTTTACAGGTTATTTTATTTTCTTTTCTAATAGTAATTTATCGATATCATCATGCATTTTTTTTGTTTTTTCATCCTTAGTAGTGAATGCATAAATTTTATTTGTTTGGCCTGACAAGTATTCTTTTTTTATTTCTGATAAAGTTTTCTTTTCTTTTTGTTTTTCATTTTTTCTTTTATTGATAAATATTAGTATTAATATTAAAATTATAGTTGTTATTACTAATGCTATTATTGGTATTATCCATTTTGGTTCAATGTTAATTGTATTTGATTCTTGTGTTGTTGAAGTGTTGTATGTATTTATTTTATTTGTTGTAATATTGAATGTGTGATCCCATTGTTTGTCATCATTTATATCTATGTTATATTCACTATTATTTTTTTGGATGTTTGTTTCTTTCTCTGTTGTCTTATTATAAAAAACATCATATGTCCCATCACCGTTTTTATCTACTAGGTATCCTATGGTTCCGCAGTAATATGCGTCTATTAATACTGTGTAGTTCTGTTTATCTGACGTGGCATTGTTTTCATCTATTGTATATACGATGATATCATATATGCCTCCAGTTGACCAGCTGTGTGTTGTGTTAAAAGCTGTATTGTTTTTTAGTAGAGGGGATATTGTCTGGTTTGTTTTATCATCCCAATTGATTATGTATTGTATGTTGTCATCGTCGATATCCGTTCCTTTGATTATATAATCGCAGGTTGTGTTTATATGTGATGTAATGATCCC
>JALHTX010000359.1 GCA_022866015.1 Thermoplasmatota archaeon | reverse complement strand
GTATTAGCATCCTTAAAAGATACAGGGAACGATACGTGCATATCCTATGATGATTGGCAATACACCAATGTATTCATCATCAGTCATGGATATAGTGACGAGATGGATAACCAAAGTGGACTCTCCATCTGCTTCAAAAAGAATGTAAACATTTATATCCAATATAGTTCGCTTTTTCCAGGGTGGCTAGACCCTAGAATCAAAGTATGGGACAGTACAGGCTTAATTGAGGATTTCGGATATTATTCTTTAAGCATAAATGTAAAAAATTTCACTGGCATTATTATCCATCGAGATGGCTTAATTATAGAGAGATGGAATCTTTATGGCTATTGTTCCGTTCTTCAGATACACATACCGAATTATTAGAATCTTAAATTATAAGTTACAAATGAAGATTATAATTGAGGGCTTACCTTAGATTGTTTTCTATATTTTGTCGATAGAGCATCCTGTTATTACTCGATAATTTTTTGAATATAATTGAGTATATTACTAGTTCAAAGAATTGTAAAATTGCTGGGGAAGGGATTTGAACCTATGGACATATGGGTAAAAAAAGGGTCCCCTACAAATTATGGGTTTTCATAGGGTATCAAATTTAAAATAAAAAAATGGTCGTCTTTTCATTTACAGATTAACCTATCTGAGGTTCTAACAATTGGTTGTTTTTATACATTTAATTTTTAATTTTGTTGCATATACATTTTATCTAAATAACGTTTAAATTTGAATATTATTTACTATTTTTATATTTTATTAGAATTTTTTATATTTTTTAATAAATTATTTTGATTAATAGTTAGTATTTAGAATATGCAAAAATTTTATATATACTATTTATATACTATAAATTTGTAACATTATATAATGTAACGTTAAATAGTGTAGATAAAGAGGAAAAATTATTCAAAAAGGCAAGTGATAAAAAATGAAGCACTCAATATTAGTAAATTCAAAGATTATAAATAATACTTATAAATAATAGTTTTACTCCAAAATATAGAAAGTGAATAAAAAATGAATAAAAAAACAACTAAAATTATGGTCATTTTAACTGGTCTTATTATACTATCAATAACTGCAGTAGCTGCAGATACTGAAACGATAACATATATTGATGAAAAACAAGATGTTTTAGATAATGAACTTGAGCCGGCTAATAAACCAAATATTGATATATTACAGATATCTGCAATTAAAAATGGTAAAGAAGTAGAACTAAAACTAAAACTAAATGAAGGTGGATTAATTCAAAAATCAACATTTGTTCATTTTTATGTTTATGCGTTAGACCTTGTAACTAGCAAAGACGAGTATGCTGCGATGTACACTGGTCTTAATTTATCTAGTTTAACCCCTGAACAATTAGAAGAATTAGGGGGTCAAGATATATCACTTTGGATTATGGATGGTCAAGGGAATAATATTGATGTTATTTCCATTGCCGGTGAAGGAGAAAATGAACTATCAATAAAATTTAATATTAACAATATCAATGAAAAGTTAATTGCTTTATCAGCAAATGTTTATGAAACTGTTGCCAATCAAACCTTTTCTGACTTTTATGAAATAACACCGTTGGATCCTATAATTAAATCAAACTATGACATAAAAACTGGAACCCCCTTAAATTTTGAGGCAACACTTGAGAACGGAACTGCCTCTGATTATAATTGGTTGTGGGTTTTTGATGATAGTAGTATTACTCTTGAAGGTCAAAATCCTTCATACACATTTAACACACCACAAGCCTATACAGGAACACTATATGTCTATGATGGGAAAAGTAGTATGGGTTTCGATACTTTTCAAGTAAATGTTACAGGTAATAGTACAAATGGTGGCAATAATAACAATAATCAACCAGGTTTTGAACTAATGCTTATTATTGCAGCAATTGCAATAACATTATTAATATTTAGAAAAAAGAAAAAATAATTAGTTCTAAAAAATTTTTTATTTTTTTTCTTAGTTATCTTTTTATTTAGAATATATATCACATTATTCCGAGGAAGAATCTTTATGGCAAAAGAAAAGAAAAAAGATGGCAAAGAAAGCAGATATGCATATAAGAAAAAATCAGCTTGGGAAATACTAACAAAAGAACAAATCAAAAAAGCTTTTGCTTTTTCTGAGAATTACAAAAAATTCCTTAACGAGGCTAAAACAGAACGCGAATCTATAAATTTTATACAAAATGCTGCTAAAAAAGCAAAGAAAAAAAATTTTGTAAACAAAGACAAAGAAGCAGCAATAATAATCCCTGGTAAAAAACCTATTTCAGATGGCCTGAGAATAATTATTTCTCATATAGATTCTCCTCGTCTAGATCTTAAACAAGTACCTATTTATGAAGAATCATCCTGTAATTGCGCACTTTTTGAAACGCATTATTACGGTGGTATTAAAAAATTTCATTGGGTTGTAATACCTTTAGCAATACATGGGGTTGTCATTACAAAAAACGGTAAAAAAATAAATTTTAACATTGGTGAAAAAGAAACAGATCCTGTATTTGCAGTACCAGACCTTCTTCCTCATTTATCTCATAAGGTTCAGGATGAAAAAAAAATGGATGAAGCAATAACTGGTGAAAGCCTTGATATAATAATTGGTAGTGAACCTATAAAAGGAGACTATTCTGATAAAATAAAAACAGCAATTGTCGAAAAACTATTCAAAGATTATGGTATTATAGAAGAGGATTTTATATCAGCAGAGCTTGAAGCAGTACCCGCTTTTAAAGCAAAAGATTTAGGTTTTGATCTTTCAATGGTCGCAGCATATGGCCAGGATGATAGGGTATGCGCTTATAGCTCGCTTCAAGCTATTTTGAATATAGAAAAACCAGAAAATACTTGTGTTGCATTGTTTGTTGATAAAGAAGAAATTGGAAGTGAAGGTAATACTACCGCTCAAGTTACAGCTTTTTTACGCACTATTATTAGACAGATTGATCCAAAAGTAGATATTGATGGTATTATGCTTAAAAGCAAGGTTATTTCTGCTGATGTAAATGCAGCAGTTACTCCAAATTATACCGAGGTTTTTGAACTTAAAAACGCATCAACTCTAGGTTACGGAGTTGTTATGAGTAAGTTCACCGGTCATGGTGGAAAATATAATGCTAATGATGCAAGCGCTGAATATGTTGGTGAAATACGCAATATACTTAATAAAAATAAGATACCATGGCAGACTGCGGAACTAGGTAAAGTTGACAACGGTGGCGGAGGAACAGTTGCAAAATACTTTAGTCGTCTTGGTATGGAAGTAATAGACTTAGGTCCAGCAGTTATGAGTATGCATGCAACTTATGAAATTACAAGCAAAGTAGATGTTTATTCAGCGTATCTAGCTTATAAAGCATTTTTCAAAAATTAAAAAAATCTTTTTTACTTTTTCAGACATATCTTTAAATCCATTACCATTCTATTTTTGACAATAGGCTGGATCGCATACTTTGTCTATTTTACCTGTTACGGGTAAACCTACAAGTCTCATAGCAGGACGTGTTAAATTTTTCCCATGTTTCCAACGGGCATAAAACCAATGTGCAAAGAAAAACGTCGGTCCAATTATTTTTTGCATTTCTGGTGCCCAGAAATCAATATTATTTTTCCAAGAACGAGCAATTATTTCCCATTGAAGCTCAGATAAGTTGTTTAAACTTGCACGCCTTGAATTACTAAGTACTGCTTCTTTTAATGGAATAAAAAGTACCGGCGTATAAAACATTTTTGCGTTATGTGCACGTAAATCATCTATTAGATTTATTGTTGCAATTACATCTTCTTCTGTTTCATCAGGCTGCCCCGTCATAATTGTGCATAGAGGCCACCAATCATGATCATTTAAAGTACCTACAGCTTGTATTACTAATTCTGGCCATTTGTCAACACTATATGGTAGTGCTTTTCCTTTCATGTGTTTTTTCATTAAATTTGCACTACCTGATTCTATACCCATTTCAACTGAGATAAATGGTTTTTTATAGGTTTGATTGGTTTTTGGATTCCATCTGGTTTTTTCAATTAATATCGGTGTCAATTCTTCTAAGAGTTTTTTATCATAAAGAACCGGTGCAAAACTACCATGTGATAGAAGTATATATTCAACTCCAGGATAGTTTGCAATTGTTTTATAAAGTTTTACAACTTCAGGAGTATTTGGTATAAAATTTTTTTTACATTTGTATAAAAAAATATCTTCTGTTACCGTAAAAATACTTTTTGCTCCACCTTTTATGTTTATTTCTACTTCTTTCATGATATGGTCGATTGGAAAACTATGACGGGCACGCATAGTAGGACTGCAGAAATGGCATCCTCTTCCACATCCACGCATTATTTCAACCATGCCATAACTTGCAGCGTTTTTTATTAAAGGTATTTTGCTTCTATCTGGTTTATCTGCTTGAAAACTGCTTGGGACTTTTTCATCTTTCATAAGTTTTTTAAAAACATTTACAAGGTCTTTTTCACCTTCTCCTTGAAAAATTACATCTATGCTAAGTCTTTTTTGTGAGTCTGCTTCTATAACTTGCCAGCTACCTTGCCCACCTACTATTACTTTTGGTTTGTATTTTTTTATTGATGGATGAGTTACTAGTTTTTCAAATTCTGATGCATTTAGTGCCTCACCACCAAAACCAATAAGTGAGTTATATGTTGTTGATACATATGCAAGACCCATTGGATCCATTGTTGATATACCTACTATTTTGGTTTTTTTACCAATAAATTTATCTAGTTCGTTGTAGTGAACGCATACTACGTTTTCTTTGCCGAATTCATCTATTAGCATGGATTCTACTTTTCTTAGCCCATAAATTGTTCTTTTTGCGCTTCCATCTTTATTTGTTGGAATATTTTCAAGATGTTCTCTTAAAGCGTATCCTGATAGTTTCTTTGGAAAAGTGCATATGAATGCAGAAAAGTGGTTGTTATCGAATTCGTTTGCTTCTGCTCTTGATGCTGCAAGAACTATTTGAACGCCATTAAAATTTTCATCTTCATCCATGTTTTACCCGTCTACCTTTTTACCCTGTTAGTATCTGTTTAAAAACAGGGTCTTTAATTGTTTCTTCTATTTTTAACAAGAATTCTTTCCATGATATTTTGTTTCTTGACAATTTGATCATTTCTTTTTTATGTAGTGATAGTATTTTTAAGAAACTTTGCCAGTTGTATCCCATGGATTTTAGGGGTTTGCTCCATCCTCCTTCTCCCCATAGATAGCTCGGTAGTTTGTTTCCAAACCATATTGTAAGTGTATCTATATCCCATTTTTTATTTTCTTCTTTATCTGATTGTTGTTTTAATATTTTTGGTTCTGGTGGAATTATAAAATCCATAAATAATACCCCATATACTATGTACATGGGAGTTGAATTAAAAACTAATATTTATCTTTTTTGAAGAATTAGGCTTTCTACTAAAAAAACTGGTCAAAATATTCATGGTTGATTATACAAAGCCTAATAAAATCCCAAAGTGGTTCTGTTGCACGAAGGGTATTGCATTTGGGGTGTTGCAAAAGGGTTGGTAAATATCAATGTTTTTATAGTTGCGACTGGGAATACTGCGTGGTCTGAAGCATCAGCGTAAGACCCGCAGATGAAAAGTCGCATCTCTATTTTTCTCCAACTAAAACATACTCTTTTTTTGTCGCACGCGGCAGGCATTCGCCTGCCCATTAAAGGTGCGACAGGAGAACAAATCTTTATGGAAAATGTAATTAGCCGTAGCTCTAAAAAGATTGCGGGTGACACCCGCAATAACTGGGTG
>JALHTX010000040.1 GCA_022866015.1 Thermoplasmatota archaeon | reverse complement strand
TAATTTTATAATATTATTTATAAATTAGTATTGGGTAAGGGATTTTAACACTTGGAGTTAAAATCCCACCCTTTTTTTCTCCTGTTGTTTAAGATATGATAAATGCTTAGAACCATTTTTCTTATCTTATAACCCCTAGTTTTCATGGAGAAATACCATTATAAAGCATTAGTTGTTTTGAAATGATGGTTTGTATAAAGGGGGAAGTTATATAGGTAGTGTGCCTCCGAGTGCAGGATTGAATCACAAGGTGATATAATGGCTACAAAATTGAAACGATTAGAAATGAAGCATAAAAAAAACAAAATAAGACGCAGAATGAAAAGACAAAAACATGGCATAAGTTTTGTAACACATGTATAAACTTTAATAGATGAAGAAAGATATTGAAGTTTAATGAAATTGTAGTTTGAGGAAGTAAAAATGTTAATTTGTAAAATCTGCAAACATGAAATGATCTTTGTGCAACCTTATGGTGAAGGATCACAAATTAAATACTGGCAATGTCCGAAGTGTATGTGGAAAAAGTATTAACAAAAATGTTTTATAATAATTTTTAAATTTTAGTAAAGGGAGGAAACAAGCTATGAGCGAAGAAAAAGCAAAACCAGAAAAAACTGAAAAAACAAGAAATGATGAAAACGTAATATATGTAGGACAAAAACCTCCGATGAGCTATGTACTAGCAGTAGTAACACAGTTTCAGGGTAGTGGTTCTGATGAGGTTGTCATAAAAGCACGAGGCAGATCCATAAGCACGGCAGTTGATACTGCAGAAATCGTGAGAAACAGGTTTATGAAAGACGCAAAAATCAAAGACATAAAAATAAGTACTGAAAGTATCACCAATGAAGAAGAAGGCAGAACTACCAATGTATCTTCAATTGAAATAATCCTAACAAAGAAGAGTAAATAAGCGATACGCTTTTGCAATCAAAAAAAGGAGAGTTAATTTTTTAGAAGGCCTAATAAAGTAAGCGCCTTAGATAATTTATCTATTGCTTAACTCACATCCTGTGCTATAGGAGTAAAGCACCCTTACTAAACACTTTTTATAAGGAGAAATACTGTTATAAAGGAATAATTGTTGGAAATGAAATCAATGTAAAAACCTTGCAAGAGGTTTTATATCTTATTATACAGGCGCTTGTGATTCTATTTTTATCCAAAGATTGCTAAACCATTTTTGTAACTGAAGGTTGTCTGATATACTTTTATTCCATTCATCTTGGATGTGAATCTTGGATGATTCTGTATTGAATGAATTTGAGAGGCAAAACTCTCTCCATTTTTCCATACTTTCGTCAACTTTAACAAAACAATTCCCGCATACTAAAAATCTTTTTCCTAATGCAGGGTGACGATACCCTTCTAAAATACCCAACTTCTTATCACATTCTTCACATTGTACCATATTATTTCACCTACTTAGACAATAGTGTCTAGATTGTACAAAAGAATTAAAATAAAAATCTCAATAGTTCGGAAAAAAACAAAATATGAAACTCTCATCCCTAGTTCTTTCTGAGAGGTAACAACCACTTATCTTAAATAACTATGTATTACAATGGTTTTTAGCATATTAATTATCGATTGTCAAGGAGAACTTTATATGCAATTAGTTGTTTTGTAATTGTAGTTTGGAGGGAAGAAAAAATGAGTAAGGATAAATATAAATATAGAAAAGAGGGAGACATAGATAGAAGAAATAAAAAAAGGAAGAGAGCAGAAGATAAAGAAGAAGATGAACAGATGAAGAAAGATTTTGAAGTTTAATGAAATTGTAGTTTTGAGGGGGAAAAATAATATGGAGGGCAAGGAATACTATTGCAATATCTGTAAAAGAGATATTTCAGAAGTGGTTTTCAGATATTCTTTAAATAAATATAAAAAACCTTTGTGTTTTGAGCATCAAAAAAGTTTTGTAAATCCAACAACTATGGGTTTAATAAATTTGGTAAAAAAAAGACACGAAAAAGAATTAATAAAGGATAAAGAATTGGTATCAATTGATGATTGGATTAAAGCAGATTTTAATCAATGGAAATCTGAATTAGATAACAAACAAAAAGTAAGTTATAATATTAAGATAAACGACAATAAAAAATTAGATAAGAAAAAGAGGTAAAATAGGTGGAGAAAAATAATACTTTTTAACCTGGTTTTTATCATAAAAGATTGTAGTTGAGGCAGAAAAAATGGAAATGAAAACATGTGAGTTTTGTGGTAAAAAAATTGGTTTATTGGCTGTAAGATATACATGGATAGATAAAAAAAATAACAAAGCAATGCATAATAAATGCTATGAAAAATATATGAATGAATCTCCAGATAAAAGAAAGCAAAAACATAAAACAAAAAAAGAAAAATAATTATAGCCACAACGGGAAATTAAGGTGAAATAAATGAAATATATATGTAATAAATGTGGTAAAGTTCTTCAGGCAGAGGATATAACCATTCATTATACAACAGGTGACAATGGACTAGAAATTGTTGCTATTTGTAAATTGTGCTTAGATGAGTACTTGAAAAAAACAAAGATTAATACTAATAAAAAAGACGAAGATGCTGAAAGAATGAAAAGGAAATGATAGAAAAAATTATGCCTAAGTGTAGATATTGTAAAAAAATTTTTAGTACTAACAAAGCCCTAGAAATGCATATATTTCAAGTCCATGAAAGAAGAGGGACAAAAGTAGATAAAATTAAAGTTGATTGCGAAAAAACTAAACGACATTATGTTTTTGCACCGATTTCATTTAAACATTATTTTTTTTGAAATATATTTAAAAATATTGATATTGTATATAGTCAAAGATATAAGTAGTTGGACACATCGAAGTTGAATTTTTTTCCTCCTAAGAATTGATCGATCTTCATCTGCATATTCTCGATGGTTGGAAAATAGGTGGAGTTTGTGACTGTAGCTCGTATTGTTCTCCAGCAGCT
>JALHTX010000358.1 GCA_022866015.1 Thermoplasmatota archaeon | reverse complement strand
ATCGCGTCATTGCTTGCAACCTGGAGGTTGCAAGGAAAAAATATGTCCGAGGAGTTAGAGAACCTGCTCAGACATGAACTCTGTCTCTCCTGGAACTAAACAAATACAAATTTTAAAACAAAAAACCTTGTTTTGTTAACTATTTAATTATTTTTCACTGTTTTTCATTGGATATTTTTATGAATCGATATTCTCTGTTTGTTATTCAGTGAAAATTATAGAGAAATAAGGTAAATTTCTCATCTTATCCAAGACCTAAAGAAAAATTTTCACAGAGGGATTTGAAATCAATAACAAGGATTTAATACTTTAATCCTATTAAAGGTTTTTAATCCTGAAGAAATTAACTGGAGATGATTATAATTGGATCAAAAAACATTGATAGAAAAATGGATAAAACAAATACAATCCGGTCAATTAAACCCTGAAGCATTAAATTTAGGATCTGATCGTGAAAAAGCGATAGCAAAATTGAAAGCACAAATTAGTAAGATTTCTGCTTCTTCTTATAAACCTAAATAAAAATTTTTTTATAATTTTTTCTTGGATTTCAATTTTTTTGTTTAAATAACTTAGAAAGTACGCTAAAATATAAATATACTATGTCGTTTTACACCCTCTTATTATTTAAAAAAAAAGGTTTGATTTTATGACGCGTAAACCAGGCAGTATGTATAGACGAATAACACAACAGGCATACACGAGAAGAAAATACATGGGTGGTGTACCACCATCACGTATTACACAGTTTGTTGTAGGAAACAAAGCAGAAAAATTCCCCATCCAATTATTTCTTACTGCAAATGAAAGATGTCAGATACGTCATAATGCTCTTGAAGCAGCTCGTATAACTGCCAATCGTTTTTTAGAAAAAAAAGCAGGTGTAAATGATTATAGACTTACTGTAAGAGTATACCCTCATCACGTTATACGTGAAAACAAACAAGCAACGGGTGCTGGTGCAGACCGTGTTTCAATGGGTATGAGAAAAGCATTTGGAAAAGCAGTTGGAACTGCAGCAAGAGTTGAACAAGATCAGATTTTAATGACAGTTGAAACCCTGGAAAAAAACATTGATATAGCAAAAGACGCGTTGCATAAGGCAGCTATTAAACTGCCTACACCTTGTAACGTTCATACTGGAGGTGCAGATTTTGGGAAACATTAGATCGGATTCCATTAAAAAAGTCGCTCATGAACTATTAGAGGCGTATCCTAAAGAGTTTAAAAATGATGATTTTCAACATAACAAACAAAAGGTTGCAGAACTTACAGATGTTAAAAGCATAGTTAATCGGAATCGTATAGCTGGCTATATCACCAGAATTTTATCACCAAGACAAAGAAAAACAATAAGTGTCTTTGACGATGAACAATCAGATATATAAAAGAAATATTGTAGAATCTTGTTACGATCATTTAAGTGGCATTCTAGGAGAAGCTCTTTTTAAATTTCTTTTAAAAGAAAAATGTATAGAAAACTCTAGTGGAGAATATAATATTACAGATAAAGGTTGGGAAGAACTTGAAATCATGGGTTTAGATGTTGATAAGCTTCATAACACAAAAAGAAAAATTGTAAATGT
>JALHTX010000357.1 GCA_022866015.1 Thermoplasmatota archaeon | reverse complement strand
GAGTTAAATAAAAAGATAAACAATGATGTAGTTGAAGTATCTTATGAAAATATCGAAGAAAATCCTTATATAAAACATGAAGACAATCAAATTGAAGAGCTAACTGAATGGGAGAGCATTGATAGTAAAAAACCAATTAATGGACAGAGTATTTTTTATGGTTATAGTTATAATGGCTATAATCTTTATGAAAAAGAAATTATTACAGAATCTGGGAGTAAGAGACTAGTTAGATTCTTTAGCAAGGTTGATACCGAAGATTCTAAACCAATTGATATACCAGATGGTTATGAGGTAGACGAAAATAAATCTGGTGTACCCTATCTTCGTAAAATAAAAAATTAAAAACTATTTTTTATGCAAAATCTTTTTACATGGTCTTTATTTTCAAGTTATTAATGATTTGGAATGGACCATTAAAAAAAATCAATGATTATAGATATGAAATACCTCTTGATTACAAAGGAGAAAATAATAATCTTAAAATGAAAACTTCGGCAATAATTTATGTCGATGAAAGTATGATTTCTTCACTACGTAATGATAACGCTCCAGAGCAAGCTGCAAATGTTGCTATGCTTCCAGGAATTGTTGGAAAATCAATGGCTATGCCTGATATACATTGGGGTTATGGTTTTCCTATTGGTGGTGTCGCGGCATTTAATACCGAAGAAGGTATTATTTCTCCTGGAGGGGTAGGTTATGACATAAACTGTGGGGTCAGACTTATTCGAACTAATTTAAATGTTAGAGATTTTGATAAAAATAGTATAAGAAACCTTGTTGATGAAATGTTTAAAAATATTCCATCTGGATTAGGCTCTGATGCAAAAGTTAAGTTTAGCAGAAAAGAACTTGAAGAAATTATGAAAACTGGTGTAAAATATCCTATTGAAAAGGGATATGGTTGGAATGAAGACCCGAGTTTTCTTGAGGAAAACGGTTGTCTTGATTTTGCTGATCCTAATTGTGTATCTGATAAAGCAGTACAGCGTGGTCTTTCACAGGTTGGGTCTCTGGGTGCAGGTAATCATTTTCTTGAAATTCAAAGAGTGGACGAGATATATGATAATCAGGCTGCAAAAGTGTATGGTATTACGAATGTTGGCCAGATTTGTGTTATGATTCATACGGGTTCGCGTGGTTTTGGTCATCAGGTTTGTACTGATCATTTGCAAGTTCTTGAAAATGCTGTTAAAAAATATAATATCTGGCTCCCTGATCGCCAGCTTGCCTGTGCACCTATTAATTCTAAGGAAGGACAGAATTATCTAAAGGGTATGTCTTGTGCTGCAAATTTTGCATGGGCTAATCGCCAGCTTATTGTTCATTGGGTGCGTGAATCTTTTGAACGAGTTTTAAAAGACTCTGCAGAAAATATGGGTATGCATATTGTTTATGATGTATGTCATAATATTGCAAAAATCGAGGAACATGAGGTCGATGGCAAAAAAATAAAAGTTTGTGTTCATCGTAAGGGTGCTACTCGTGCGTTTAGCCCTGGTAGAACTGAAATTCCTATAAAATATCGTGATATAGGTCAACCTGTTCTTATCCCAGGAGATATGGGTACGGAAAGTTATCTTTTAAGTGGTACAAAAGAATCAAAGGAAACTTTTAGTTCGACATGTCATGGTGCAG
>JALHTX010000356.1 GCA_022866015.1 Thermoplasmatota archaeon | reverse complement strand
ATATGTTCTCATGGAAATGACTGTAATACCTGAGGTAGAAGAAACGCTACAAGCTTGGAAAAAGAAAAAACAAAAACAGAAAAAAGAAGAAGACAAGGAAGAAAAAGAAAAATCTAAAAAATAAAATTTTAAAGTAATTATTTATCATTTTATTTTTATAAATTAATTTGGTTGATATTGAACACTTGTTATCCATATTTTCGATAGAGTTTTCATGGGTTTTTTGGCTAAGAAGGGCAGATATACATCTTATGCGAAATAACAACACGATAAATCATAGGCAATAATAAAGAAATCTATTGGGATATTAAAAAATTCCTTATTGCTTCTTTTTTTAAACTTATCTTTTATTAAACAATTTTTAAGGAGATATTTATAAACAATTAAATGTTTTTGAAATTGTGGTTTAAATGAGAAAAAATGAAGTAGGTTCATTTAAAAATAACAAGTCATATGAAGAAGTAAATATCGTTCCAGTTTTTTGTTTAATTAAAGTATTACCAAAGTATGAATTAGAGGTATATAAAAAATTAGAAAAAATGAGGGCAGTTCAAGAGATTTATCCTTTATTAGGTGAATATGATTTCTTAATAAAAATATTTTTTAAAGCCTCTTTAGATAATTCAGAAATGTGTAAATATATAATTGATAACATACAATCTATTAATGGCGTTGAAAAAACAAATACTATTTCGCAAATAAGGGTATAAAATTATTAAATATTTAAAAAAATGAAAATTATAGTTTGAGGAAGGAAAAATAAATATCATCACAGTAAAAGCTAAGGATGATTTAATGATGAAAGTGAATGGTCAGACTCACTTAGTATTACTATGCTAAAAAGTAAGATTTATTATCTGATAAATATTCTATTTGAAAGATTTATATATCTTTTTTCTCTAATTGAAGAAATATCAAATAAATATTATATCTAAAAAATGAAATCTAACTATTCTTTCTTTTTTAACTTACTTTTTATTATATAGTTGATAAAAAAAATTCAATAAATTGATATTTTTATATTTTTTATTTTTATTTATATTTAATATATTATTTTCCGTAGTAACTTTTAAGTGTGATCATTATATATTCTTATTACATTTTAGGTTGTAATATTATGAGAAAAAAGATAATAATTTTATTAATTTGTACGCTTTTGATATCTATTACAACTACTTCTTCTGCTTATATTACTCAGAAAAGCAATACGTCCGTAGGAGGTAATACCTATTATGTTTCTACAACAGGTAATGATAATAATTTAGGAACACTTTCCAGTCCTTGGAAAACAATACAGAAAGCTATGAATGCAGTAAGTGCTGGTGATACTGTAATAGTCAGAGGTGGAACATATAGTACAAGTACAATGTCTAGAAGTGGTACTTCAAGTGTTTATATTACATTTAAAAATTACGCAGGAGAAACACCTATTGTAGATGGTTCAATACAATTTACTGGTTCATATTGTATACTCGATGGTTTCAAAATACAAAATGCTCCACTTGCAGGTGTAAGTGGTAGTGGATGTAGTTATGTTACAGTAAAGAATTGTTATACTACAAACACGGGATGGTCTGGTGTAAGATTTGATAATGGTGCTCATCATATAACTGTTGATAACAATTATATAACTCATTCAAACACAAAAAGTTCTCAAGAAGCATTAACTTTTGAGAAAGCATGTCACGATTTAACAATAACACATAATACAATAGATAATGTTGCTAAAGAAGGAATAGACTGTAAGGTTGGTTGTTATAATGTTGTGATTGCATATAATGATGTAGCAGCTAAACATCCTGATATCTATATCGACTCATATACTGTATATTCACATGATTTTGAAATATATGGAAACAATTGTCATGGCGGGGGTACTGGTATTTGTATGGGGATGGAGCAGTCAAGTTGTGCTCGTGAGGCAAACTTCTACATACATGATAATACACTTAAAAGTTCTGGCTGGGGATTTTCGGACCTATGGGAATCTTCTTGTGGACAAGCATATGCAGATAACGTAAAAATAATGAATAACATATTCGCTGGCGGTATGGGAATTAGAATAAATCCTCCAGTAACTTCTTGGACTAATGTAGTTATAAGAGGTAATACGTTTAGCT
>JALHTX010000355.1 GCA_022866015.1 Thermoplasmatota archaeon | reverse complement strand
TAGCCACCCTTTTCCGATTAAAATATAGCATTAATATATAAAAAATTTTTTATAATATATATAGTTTTCCCTAATCGATATAATATCACGAAAAGTTTATATATTAGTAATTACAAATATATTATTATAAGTCTATTGAGAAATAGTCTTAAATAATAAAACAATATAAAGAAGGTGATAGAAATATGAAAAATCAGAATGATCGTCTTGTAAAGACTGATTATAGTGATAAGCTATGTTTAAAACCCTCTGAGTATTATCAGGGTAAGAAGGATTTATATAATGCTAACGAGAAAATGATTAATAAATTCAAGTATATAGTATGTGTCCATCATATAGCAGGGGTATTTGAAAATAATTTGGATAAGATATTTATTTTTTGGGAAGGAATCATTTATTTTGCTAAGATGGCTAATAATGTAAGCATAGAGAAACAACTCTGTGCAACTATAAGCCATGAGGTTCTACATAATGTATTGCTCGATGAACAGGATATTAATACTTGTGTGTGTTTTGATAATATAGCGGAATCTTTACAGGAATACGGAGTTTATTAATTAAACTCTTATCTCTTTTTGTTTAACAAGATCATAAATAGCTTTTTGTTTATGTTTCTTAGCTGTTTTTAGAGCCTTAGACCGATTTGATTTAATATAAGTAGTATCTATATAATATTTTTTGCTTTTCTTATCGTACCACCCACCCGCCACGCCCGACCGCTTATTTTTGAAATGTCTGTTAATAGCTTTATTTTGTTTTAAAATTGGTTACACTTACGGCATAACGGTTTTTCTTTGAAGGTTTAACTTCCACTAATTTTTCCTTTTTGATTCTAACAGTGAACCCATGAGGGTGTTTTTTAGCATAAGATATTAATTTTTGTGCTGTGTTTTTCATATTTTTACCTTTATTGATATAAAGATTCAACATTTAACGTTTTAAATGTTAACTCTTATAATAAAATGCTTTAAAGACTCCAAGAATACATAATACTATTCCTATAGATACAAGAAAACTAATTATATAAGAATTAAGATAAATTGAAAGTATTGTTGTCATTCCTATAAAATCTATTCCCGCAAATAAAAGATATAGTCCGCCTATAAAAGGTATAACATGACCTCTAAAAGATTTTCCCTCCATCGGATCAATCTTAAAACTCATATAGATAAGTATAAAGAAAACTATAAGTTGAATTATTATTCCAAACTGTGAATTATCAAACAGTATAGTTCCAAACATTAGACTAAGCCAGTTTGATTCATTTATCTTATAACTTGATGTATTAACTCCCGATGAGCAATCTAACGAAACATTATAAGTTATATTTTCATCAGAGTAATTTATGAAATAGAAACCGCATGAGCCACCGCCTAAACCTGTATAATTAGCCCAAACACTATAAGTAAAATTATTTGTATTAGTAATTAAATTAAATTGATGTGTACCAGTAGCGTTAATTATATTTTCAAATAAATTTAAATAAGTTGGTTTACCTGTATAATTTAACCATAAATACCATCCACTGATATTATTATAACTAGAGCCATAATTACCAGTTATATTAATATTATTATTTGTAATGGTTAACGCTGTAGAATTACAGGTCGGACAAATAGTTTTATTACCGGTAACATTACCAAAAATATTATAATATCTATAACTGACACCATCTGTTAAAAGTTGGCTTTCAAGCGTACCGGTGGCATTAACAAAATTTTCGTAATAATTCATTATAGGTGTGGTTGTACCAGTGGAATTAAACCAAAAATACCAACCATCATTATATAATTTATGTGTTTCGAATACACTAGAAAAAAGATTTTTAACATTTATAGATTTAATCGGTGTAGTATCTCCGGTATAATTTGCCCAATCGTAAAATTTCCATAAAGAACTAGACCATGAATATTGGTGTGTGCCTGTCGCATTTACTATATTTTCGTATTGTGTTATGGTTGGGGTATCACCCGTATAATTAGCCCAATCTTTATATAACCAATTTGTACTATCAAAACTATATTGATGTGTACCTGTTGCATGAACTATATTTTGATAATCTGTTAATGGCGGAATAGCCCCCGTATAATTAAGCCAAATATAATTACCTGTAGTAGGATAGGTTTTTGTAGTATATTTTCCTGTTGTATGTGCCGTATTATTTATTACCGTTATAGCCCTTGAGCAGGGAGAATTAAAATAAACAGTATCATAACTTCCCGCCCATTTTTTACAGGTTGATGAGTAAGCCCAAGCTGAAAAATAATAAGTGGTATAAGGATTTAAATCATATATATCGTAATAATTATTCGTAGTATTGCATAAATTAGTACCACTGCTTATAGTTGTTGGATAATCAACGGTTGAATATTGTATTCTTGTATAGTCGCTATTTGTACCTTTTATCCAATTAAAATGTGCATCTATATTACAACCACCACCGTTATAAGATTTAAGTTCTGTAACCGTTCCAATAACAATGGGATTAAATGTTACTACAAGATAAATATGGTCGAAATAAATAGTTACTATGCCACCACTCGTATATCCTAATAGATAAACCCTAAAATTAGCATTTGATAATTCGGATAAAGACCACGAACGCCCCCAAAGTCCACCAATAGAAACATATGTATTAGTGTCTGTTGTGCCAATTGCGGGAGTATTTTGTGTACTTGTCCATGTAGTACCGCCATCCCATGAAAGTTTAATCGTAAAATATTCTATACTCACTGCGCTACAATAAGCATCTATATATATTTTTATATCCGTTATATCGTCCATACATGTTGTAGTAATTCCAAAATTATAATAATCCTGTTCATTTGTAGTCGCCCCACTTGGTTGACATGTAGCATAAACATTGTTTTGACTATAAGCATTTGTTGGATTAGTCCATTCATTCTTATAACTTCCTGTCGCACTTGGAGAAAGATTACTGGTAATATCCGCCATAGCCGAATAACTAAATGTTAATAGTATTAACTCTATTATTAAACTTATTAAAAACATATTTTTAATTTTTTTATTCATACTAATAACCTTCTGCTTTTTATATATTTAAGTTTTGCTCTAAAATACGTTTTAGAGCAATCAAACATGTTTGTTTGATTTGACCTCATTATTTTTAATCTTATGTTTTCTATATTCAAGAAAAGCATGATAATATTTTTTACCCGCTTTTCCATATCTTTTTTTAAAGGCTATCCTAAGTTTAAGTCTATTAAACATTATTTATTATACTCCTTTTTAATCCAAACCCAAATATTTTTTATTTTGACATCTATCTTATATTTTTTTATTGTAGATGTGAACCCGTTAAAGTATTTTTTAGTGTTTTGTATAAAACTCATATTTTTTTCCTTCTAAGATTATTTAAATGTTTATTTTGTTTCTATTTTTTTAATTTCAATAATTTTTTCTTTAAGCTTATTTTTATATGAAGTATAAAGATTTATAATTTCTTTTGAAAGTATTAAAGCAAACATTGTACTAGCCCAATTTAATATCAGTTGTAAATAATCAATCATTCTTTTACCTTTGTTTTTATGCCTTTTATTTCTTTCATAGTGAAAGGATTCACTATATAATCAGTATTATATTTATCAAAAAATGGTCTACCATAAACCATTAGTTCTTTATAGGTAACAGGCATAATCCTTTTATCCTGTATTACAGCCCTGAATATATCATTAATTCCATCATTATCAGAATCTATAAACAGATTTTCTGTAACAATAGTAATATCTGTGTTTTCCCTTATCCTTATATCGAATTGCCTGTTGAACTGGCTGTCATAATATAGGTTTACTGACCTATGGCGGGATTGCAAAACAAAATAACTAAACTGGACGTTTTGTTTATTTCCACTTCTGCGACTATCACATATCGTATGTATTTCTGTTATTCCGATAGTGCTATTTGTAAGTTCCTTATCAAGATTTATAAGTTTGTTAATATCAATTATCTCATGCGGAAAATTAACTTCATAGTTTGTATAAATTTTTTTGCCTGATAAAAAATCAAGATATAATAAAATTGTTAAAAGCAGGGTTTTACCACTACCCTTAGTTCCAAGAATACCAACTACAAGATTATTTTGTTTGTTTTCTATCATACTCTTTTTGTTTCCTGATATTTTGAATAATTATTAGTTTTTTTGAGAATACCTATAATAGTTATTTCTCCTATTCCGTTAATTTCATATTTAAAAGTTCCATATTTGAAATCGTTGAAACTTCTATATGTTCTAACAGCGTATTTCATAATGTTTTAATTCCTTTTTATTTTCTTGTATGAATTATATATATTTTTGGTTTACCGTATATATCTATTCTTACTCGTTTACCTTTTTTGTAATCATCTCTAGTTATAAGTATAGCCTGTGTAGACCATTTATTAGTTGTTTTAAGCCTTCCCGCAATACGTTTAGTTATACCCCGTTTACCTAATGCTTGTATTTTTAGACTACCATTTTTGAAACTTTTAGGGTTTTTAATACGGTAACGGGCATATCTTTTTGTAAGATGTACTTTTCCTATTGTCATATATTTCTACCTCATTGTTCTATTCAAAAATATTTTCCATAGTTTTATATCAAATTCTATCGCATCTACAAGTAACCAGAATATAAATGGTAGACTAAGTAATAATAGAAATAGGTTTTTAAAAAATATTCCTAACAATAATAGAACAGTGAAACTTCCTATCAAGAAAATATATTCCTCATATTTTTTATTTTCAAGATTCTGTTTTTTGTAGAGCCAGTTTTTTAGCCTAAACAGTAAAGGTATTATACAGATTAGTATAAATATGCTTTCTATTATTAGAATAGTTTGGCTTAACATATTATTTTTTCTTTTTATTCAAAGATTTCCGATATGATTTTAAGAGCATATCGTCTAAATCTTCCTGTTCTTTACTTGTAAGTATTCTCATATTTGTTTCCTCTTTTTGTATTTTACAACTCTTGCATGACGATTTCCACCACCATATTTATTTAGTTCATCAGCATATTTTTGTGCTGTATGTTTTTTTCTATATGTTATACTAGTATAATATCTAGTGGTAGTTCCTTTTCCCTTAAAACTTACTTTATATCTCATAGTTTTTTTCTCCTAATTTTTTTCCCATTTTTGGCTTATTTTATGAGCCTTTTTATAGCCCATATGTTTATGTTTCATAAGATAATTTTCAAATTTCTCATGTTTGATTATTTGCTTTCTCCTTTTTTTAGTCAATTTTTTATTTATCCATATATAGCCTTTTGGCGGTATAATAGGAAATGTTTTTCCTTTTGGTAATTTATCATGTAATCCTAAATGATCTCTCATTTCTTTATTGTTTTTAATTATAACTTTTGCCATATTTATTCTTTTTCTATTTTATAAATGGTTCTATAGCTTTTACTAAGCTATCATCAGATTGGACTTCCAACCTGTTCTTTAATATGTCAACTAGTTCTTTTGCTGACTGTCCGCCCTCTGAAATCTTGTATGTTACAAACTTATCTATAAGTTTTTTTAAACATTTAACATTATATTTATCAGCAAGTGAACTAATAATTGTAAGGATTATAACCTGATTTCCGTTAAGCCTAGTTTTTCGATGAACATATTTTTCATCTAGCCAAGAATCAATTATTTTTGCTAAATCTTCGCCCTGACTTTCTTTATCATTATTATTCATTCCAAAAAGGGATTGTTTAACCGCATTAATTTCCTGTTCGGTTTTATCATTTTTCATATATTATCACCTATATCTTAAATAAAGGTTAATAGCATAAACGATTATGTTAGCAACTAAACAAATAATTATCAGTTTATTGGTTTTATCCAACTCTGGAGTAAAAAGTATTTTATACATATTTGTATTCCAGAGAAGTTTTAATGCTCTTGAGGGAATACCTTTATTACGATTTTTGAAGTCTATTGGAGTTTTATTATCTATATTATAAAAAAGATATGGTGTATAACCTTTTTTTAGAAATTTTAAATAGATAAAACTATTTTTAACATCATATTTTTTTCCTTTATATTCGAAATCTTTACAGGGATAATCTATTTCAAATTCTATAACTAATTCTTTTTCATCAAGAATATTAATTACAACTTTTGTCATTGTTTCAATTTTTTTCTTATCAATTTTTTTATTTTTTCTGATAGATATTTTCATAATAAACCTCTTATAATATTTCCATGAATAAACTAAAAATACTTAGTATAAGCACAAAAACCACTATATGAAAAATATATTTTTGTTTACCTGTATTCTGACATTCGATTAAAATATTGTATATATCGCCGGCTGTTATGTTATCAAGTTCCTCTGTTGTCAATCCAACATTCTTTTCTATGCTTTTAAGATTATATGGATTAGGGTTTCCTTCCGAATAATATGCGACTAGTTTTATTTGTTTGTTTACAATTTTTTTGTATGTGCAATTATCTTTTATTATATATGTTTCATCATTTACAATAAATTTTCTTGTTGCGACTATTATATATTCATTAATGGTTTTGTTTCTGCAAAAAATAAAAGCTGTCAGATAATTTTCTTTTTTATTTTTACTCATAATTTTTTCTCCTAAAAAGGTATTATAGCATTAAGGAAATTAATTATTTTATCTATTAGATCGGCTATTATCGGATATATTCCAAGCAAGAAAATAACATTAAACGGTTGTATAATAAGATTCATTAACCCTGTTATTTCTAAGGGTACATTAGGCAAAAAGAAAAATGCCACCCTAAAAAAACCAACAACTAAATCAAAAATCCATCCTATTCCATCTTTTATTGTTTCAAGTATTCCTTTCGGTGGTGCATTGACAACAGGTATATTTGTATCATAGGTTGTCGTATATAGATAACCGCAAACAGTATAAGTTATAGTGATTATCAGAAACCATCCTAAGATGAATTTTAATGGGATTTGAATATCCATTTTTTAAGCATTTCCCCTTTTGTTTCCTTTTGATTCTGTCGCTTTCTCTGATTTTTCTGGTTTAGACTGTTTTTCTGTTCTTACTTTTTCTCTTTTTTCTCCTTTTTCACCGCTACCAAGTCCACCAGAGAACATTCCGAAACTTCCAAAAATATTCCAGATTACCAATACTGTGAATGTAAAAGCAAATATGACAGTCATCCAGAAATCAAAAAGTTCTAATTTAATGTCTATAATGAAACCCGCTATTCCAGAAATCAAATAAACTAATGAAGGCATATTATTAACATCTAATTTTTTTCCGATAACTGCTATTATTACAAAACAGAATATTATTATGATTAATCCTAAAACGAATTGCCAATCAGAAGGTATAAAGCCATTAATAATTAATGGTAGACTTATCTCTATTCCACCATCGCCTTTAATTGGTGTCGCATAAATAACAGTACATTCATGTTCTGCGAGTAACTTAACGATGTTTCGATCATTGATACGCCACATTTCAACCCGCCAGTTTCCAATAGATGGCATAATTATATCTAATGGTATATTATAGTTAATACCTGTTGATATTCCAACATCAAAAATAAGGCTTTCTCCCTGTGCAATATTGTTTTTATAGAAAGTTATTGAAACTCGATAAGTATGTTTTATATAAATTGAAAACATCTCGTTTGTAGTAAAAATATGCTTTGTAAATTCTACCCAGTTGCCTTCCTCATTTACAACATTAAAACTTGTATAAAGTGTTTCATTGTTTCCATCAATATCGCCACAATGAAAAGTAACATTCCAGTTTCCTATCTGCATATAGTTTGGAATAGGAATATTTAAAACATTATCAGATTGGTTTGAAACGGTTGTACTAAAATAAGTTGTTTCATTTCTAGGAGAAATAATTTTTAGAATACTATTATTTTTGTATGTTCTATAATAAATCTGTATTGTATCAAAACCCGCAATTACCCTATAATTTGGAATATATAGATATGGTAGACCATAACCATAAGAGCCATAAGTTCCGTTTCCGCCTAATGGATTAACGACTAAGGTTTCAGTATCTACAGGTAAAACGGTTTCATTCAAAAATGGGCTATCTGTATATAACTCTATACTAAAAGAGCCTAAACCTGACATTGTTTTTGAAATTGTATGAACACCGCTAGAATAACCATATGGGACACTAAAATATAAATCCCCGTTTGGATACTTAATTTTTAAATCACCGACACCATTACTTGTAAAAGCGATTGTTACTTCCTGTCCAAAATTACATGGATTTGGTGAAACACTTGTAATATTTCCATCAGGTATAAAATTGGAACCAGTACAATAAAATATTAAATGTTGAAACATGGTTGTATAATCCCAAAATCCCGCTTTATAGTTTATTATTGCAACCTCATAATCATTATAAAATTGGTCATAACCATATTGATTATAATTTTTTATTTCAAATTCAAAAGTATGTCTAGTTCCATCAAAATCGCTTGGTGTTAATTCGATTCTATTAACATATAGCCAGTTGTTGGTTCTACCAAAACCCCATGTATAGTCATCTCTATTAAAAAAAGCAAAATACCACCCGCTTCGTAACCATCCATGACTATTGAGCCATGCACCCGTTGGTAAAGTATATCTACCTCTTACGGTTTCTCCATAATCATATGTTGTTTTACTTAAACATACGCTTATCTGTCCCTCTGTTGAATCATCACCACCACAGTTTGTATATTGGACGCCATCAACAAAATTATATGGTTCTATATATATCGTATATGTTTGACCCTGATAAAGTTGTAATGTAGTTTTCATAGCTTTGAAACTTGAAAACACATTATTTATTCTAACATTAAAATCTTGACCGCCAGTGCTTTGAATATAAAAATCAACATATTCACCCTCTGTAAAATTCATTGTTAACTCTATATCATCGGTTAAACTATAAGAAGTTGTAAAACCATTAGTTGATTTTATTGAATAAATTAATGCAGAAAGAAAATTTAAATTTCCCATTGTGCTATCTGGTACATTTAAGCCCTTAAAATGCAATAAATTATTTGTTGCTTTATCATAAAATTTAAATTTTATATTTTTATAATCGGCTGATTGGTTTGTATCTTCTGGTGGAATATATTGTGATTGACAAATAATATCAAACTGCAAAATCATATCCACCTCTAATTGGTTTCCATCATAAAGGGCGTTATTAAATTTTACAACGTCAAAATGATTTTTCATTCCATGCAATATTAAGTCGAGATTGGAAACAAGACCTAAACCATGCCAATTATTACCGCTTTCATCTGTTTGAGATGAACAAAATGCAAAAATTGGAAAATCATCATTGATGACTTTTCCGATATTACTCCAAGTAATCCAATAACTATCTCCAAGTTGCCACCCGCAAGCATGATTTCTCATTTCATAATTAACATTAATTCCTGTCGCCGTACCAATATATTCTCCATCAATAACTAATTGATACATTTCGGGTAAATCTGATACATATTCAATCTGATCTAATGAAACTAATAATCTAACTTCATCAATAGTTCCGTCTATATATTGATTATAGCCCAGCGGGATATATTGCATTTCCACAAATCCGACATAATCCCTAAAACCTAATGCACAGCCATAAGGTAATTGTGTTTCCCATGTTAGATTTAAGCAATCATCAGCAAATCCTGTAAGTGGTTCGTAATCTCCGCCTATTGAAATAAGACCGCTATTATTATAAGGTAAAAATTGGTCGCCTAATCTATCCCCATCTAAATCTAATCCAGTATAGTCGTCCCACCAATTACCGCCCATATAACCACCACCATAAATATTTGTACCCAATGTTTTTGTAGTATTCCATCTTATTTCTCCAGAACTATAACCATCACTATTAGCATTATAAGTATTATCATAAAAATGGTTATTGTAAACTAAAATACTTGAAGTTCCGCCACCATCCGAAAAACTTACTCCATAATAATTAGAATATATTATATTATTTTTTATTATAAAATTTGTAACATTAAGATTATTAATATTAATACCATATCCATCATAAGATAATATATTATCAGTAATAGTAATATTATCATAGTTATTATTAATTGTAATCGCATTACTCCCGTTTGCGATATTCAAACCAGAAATAGTAATATTGTTTGAATCTATAAAAATTATATCATTGGAATCACCCTCTATTGTAACAGTATTTGATGAGTTTCCAATTATGCTTTCTGAATAAGAGCAATATAAACCGTTTTCGGTATAAGTTCCATCCCATACATGGACAGTCCCATTTTCGCTAACATTTGCAATACCCTCTGTAATTGTTCTTACATGAGATTCATCCAGCCAACCAGAGGGGGCGTTATCCCATACATAAACATCTGTCGGCATTGATGGGGTTGTTGGCGGAGTATATTGATAAGTAATAATACCGTTTGTTTCATATGATGTATAAAGATAACTTCCATTTATGATTACACCTGTACAACCCGAACCGCTATCAATATTCTGAATTTGTGTATATCCATATACATCATTCCATTTATAGTAAACTAAGCCCGTATTATCCATAGCACAAAAAATTTGATAATATCCGCTATCACTATCATATATAACTTCGTTTCCATAATTAGTTCCAGTTATGTCGTCCCAACTGTCAACCGTATATATATCAAAGCCATCATAAGCATATATTTGTGTTCCTGTTGTACTACCCGAACCGCAAACATAATTAGATAAAGGCATATCTTCTAAATGAAAACAGGCCGTAACCTGATATGAATCTGTTACTGAAAATGTATTCCCATCCCAAAAAAAGAAATAAATATATATTTTTGGATATGTGGTCATTTCGACAGCCCATACATAATTTTCGTTATCGGAATCAATACAAACGGTTAAAAACTGGTTATTTCCATCATCATAATTATCAAGTTCTGTAAAATCAGTTCCATCAAAAGTATATGCAGAAATTCCCATCCTTCCTCTTGGGACAAATAAAATATCGTCAGAATTAACAGCTATACTATTAATATATTCATAAGTTGAACATATTGTAGTGGTATTTTTTAATGTTAAGGTAGAGCCATCAAAAGTATAAGCCCTTAAAACATCGGCTAATGCACCAGTACAAGATGTAGTATAAATATAAGTCCCATCGCCTGTTACACCATAAACATCTCTTGCATCTGGGCAATCAGTATCCTTTAAAGTCATTGTATAGCCGTTACTAGTTGAATATGCACCGATTCCTGTATTGCCTTCCGCAAAAAAATACTGGTTGGTAGAACCATTATGATATGGTGTATAATAAGGAGTGACACTACCATATGTTGCTTTATAAACTATATTTCCATCATCAGCATTTATCATTGGTATAAAAACAATAACGCTTGAAAACAGTAACATCAGCATAACAAAATATATCATTATTTTTTTCATTTTATTATTCACCCATTATAAAATAAATATAGAAAGAAAAAATTTTAAAATAAGGTCTTTCAATCATTAAGATTAAAAACTCCTTATTTTTTAGTAAGTCCGCTAGCAGATAAAAGTTTATAGAATACGCCTATAACAACGACTATCCCGATAACACCTAACAGTGCCATTTCTGGCGCTGTAAAATTGGTTGAATCGGTAGCCATGTTGTTAAAGTTGCTTACTATGTAACCTAAAAGTGCTACACATAGAACACCTGCTATTAGAATCTCTGTTAAATAATCTGCTATTCCACCTTTCTTTTGTGCCATAATTATTTTTTCACCTATTTATCTATATGTATTGTTCATATATATAAATCTTGCCCTATAATTCTCAATGGTTCTGTATCAAAATTTTTTAGAATAATACGCTTATCATAAAAAGTCTTTATACTCCTTTTAACATAATCAACACTAACAAAATTCTTATGTCTTACATAACTGGATAGCATTCCATTAACCTTTAAATCTTTTGTTTGCAACTCAAAACCAGAATAATCTTTTCTAAATAAAGCATTTTCAAAAATATTTTTAGTAAGCTTTTTTTGAAGTTCATTACTAAAACCTTTCGCCTTAACATATTCCTGATTATCATTTTTTATAATGCAATATGTTTTTGGCAAGAGAAAATAACCTCTTTTAAATGTATACTCAATTTTTAAATCGCCCAGTTTATCGGAAGTATTAAGCCTAGCATTTGTGAACAAACTATCAGTATCATAATATCCGAGAACACAATCTTTCTTATAAATATTAGAAAGATAATCAAATAAATGTAATTGTGAAAGAGTTGTAACATGAATACTTATCTGAGGGATAAAAAAATTACCCTTTGATTCCGTCTTAACCCTAAAAATATTAAAATCAGCATCCAAACAATCTATAATATCATAATTTTTTAAATCATCAATGTTTTTAATTTTCATAAAAACCTCTGATTCCTGATTCTGTGCAAATTTACCATAAAGGCTATTAAGCATAAGTTTAGCAAGAACATAATCTGGTGAATCCTTTTTAGCTTTCTGCTTAATCTCAAAAAATTTTTTTACAAAATCCTTAAAAATATAATCTGTTTTAAAAATATACATCTTTTTTATTTCAATTTTATATCCAAGTTCTAAGGCTTTTCTCAAAAAATGGTTATCCCAGTAACCATAAAACTCTCCAACAGGATAAATAAGCTTATTGATCTTATTTATAGAATAATGTAAAGGCAATAAAGGGATATATAAATCTGGTGCAACTATTTTACAATAAGTAATCCCACAATCATTAAGAATATTCCGTTTTGTCGGGTTGCTAAGTTTCATCGGTTTACTTATTGGAAACTCATTATTGAACATTACATAAGGATAAAGGCTGTTGACATCATAGCAATAATATTTATCATCTGGCAACAGCATTTTAAGTATTTCTGTTCTACCGCCATAATATGCCCGTTTCATTTCATCATTAAGTTCTTTATCGCAAACTGTAATATCATGCTTGAGAAAACCTTTTTGATATGTTCTAAGACTAGTTGATGCTATTGTAAGCCCCATAGTCCCATCATTCTTTTCTATCATCTCATTGAACTTATAAATCACTTCATAAAGCCCTAATACGTCATTCCTTAGATAATCATGGAATCTTTTATCATCATTCTTAAAAAGTTTCTCATAAAGGTAATCATAATCATTATCTTTTTTTCCGTCAGGCATAAAATTTATTTTCTGGTGTTCTACATTAAAATTCTTTGTAAGCTTATCCAACGAGAATTTAAGCAGGGCGTAACTATCATTGAAACAGGTTTTATCCCTTATATCCCTTCCCTCTGTTTTTCCTTCCTTATGATGATATACTTTTATCTGTAAACAGCTTGATCCCTGAAAAATCATTTTGAAATCATAATCAAGCGATTTAATTGTTTCAGCTATAAAATTAAAATCGAATTTTCCCCCAAAATGTGCAAAAATAGTATAAGCCCGATATTTATGTGTTATAACAAATCTTACAAAATCATAGACACAGTTTTTCCCAGTAAAAATTCTGTATGTTTCCCCATCATAAAAACCGAGAGCATAAGGATTAATCCATTTATATGTTTCAATGTCAAATACAGCAAATTTTAAAGGTTTCCCTTTTATAGAATTTAATTTTTTCATATATGACTTTTTAATTTTATCAAAAAATCTTCTAAACTGCTTAATAAACAAGCAGACATAAATCCTAAACAAAAATATAATATTATAGGAATAAAATGATTATCTGTATAAAGAGTTATAGCATAAATACAAAATATTAAAATAATAAAATCTTTTATTAATTTAATTATTTCAATTTTCATATTTATTTCTCTAATCTTTGTATTCCCATCCTATAACTGGATATTATTTCCTGTATGCTACCAGTCTTATAAAAATCCATTATATAGAAACTTATCTTTTCAATCCAGATGTTATGGTAAGCCATGATCTCTAATTTATTGATATACCATGCTAATGTATTCAAAAAATCATCATACAGTTTATCATAACCATCTCTGTTTGCTACATAGAAACCAAAAGTCTTTCCATGTTCATAACTGTCAATATCAGAATAAAAATAGTTGCTTATATGACAATATATAACAGGTATTTTGCTATATCCCAACGGATATTTTCTTATATTTTTCTGCATTTCTTTCTCGATCTTTTTAAAAGTATTCTCCGCATTTGGTATCCATAACTCTAATACTCTTGAGCCATGAAATGATTTGTTTATAGTCCAAGTCAATATATGATATATCCTTTCTTTATCTCTGGACATTCTATAAAGTTCTACATAAACATTTTTCATAAAAGGATAATCAAGTTTTTCTATATATTCTATTTCCTCTTTTTTCATTTCTTTTTCAAAAATAGGGGAATAATAAACAGTTTTTCCAGTGATTTTCTTTGTCTTATATACCTGAAAACCTTTACCGTACATTTTTCCACGCATAACTTTCTCATGTTCAAAAAGTGGTCTTTTCCTCTTATATATAGCATGACCGCCCGCTTTAACAAGATATGAATCTGGGTGTCTTTCAAAATAACTGTTAATCCTTTTAGCATAACTTTCGCTTACATATTTCTGTGTAAGCGTATTATAATATCTATTTCCTTTTTTAATTACTGGATTTGTCATTCTTTTTCACCTTTATATTTTTTAATTAAAGATTCTATTTCATTATCTGAAAAGCCTAAATTTTTTAATGCCTTAATAAAAGTTTTTGTAAAAATTATTCTCATTTTTTAATCACCCGTAAATATAATATTTTTTAATTCCCTTATTTTTTATTTTAATTAAAAATTCGCCATTAACATGAAAATGTTTAATATTTTTTTCAAATTCTTTTAATTCTTTTCTATAGGATTTATTTTTTTAGAAGTTTTACATTGAATAAGTATAGGTTTTTGAAAAGATAAAATAGTATTAGGAATCGCTATTAAATCCGCTATACTATGACTACCCGCTGTTCTAAAAACTAAACACCCTAATGATTCATAAAGTTCTTTCATCTCATACTCAAATTTTCTACCTTTTTCATAATTTTTATTTCTCATTTTAAACATTTCCTGACTTTTTTATTAATCTTATTTCCATATGCTTTAAATTTATCAGAAAAATAATATGGTAGCTTAAAAAATCTTTTTGAGTTTTCAGCACTATCATCTATATAAATATGAGCCTTTGGTTTTCCATAAACTATTTCATTATATTTTAAACCCCAACTATTCAAAAGTTTTTCAGTCCCGTCTTTTTCTCTAGCAGTCAAAAGATAAATATAGTTTCCCTCATCGTATTTTTTATTAACGAATTTTATCCTGTATTTTATGGGTTTATATATTTTTAAATCTTTCATTTTACATATAGTATCATCAATGTCAAAACAGTAAATCATTTTTCCAGAATCAATTATTTTATTTAACTGTTCTTGAGTTAACATAATATCTATTTATACCATCCCTCTATTTTAGAGCATAAATATTTTAAAGTTTTGTTAATATCTTCTATATCTTGTCTATGCCTTTTGATTTGACAATCCCAAAAAATGCTTTGAAGTGTAGTAGAAAAATAATTTATAATGTGTATATTGCTTTCTATTTCTTTTTCATGCCTGATTTTTTCTTTGATAAGGCAACTCATAAAATAAAGGATTTCATCGCCTTCAAGTTTCTCATGTTTTATTTTATTATCTTTATTAATTTCTATCATATTAATCTCTTTATAACATTTTCTTTTTCATCTAAAACCATAAGGGTTCTTAAATCCCAGTTAACGATTATTTTTAATATCTGTTTTTTATCTGTTTCAAAAATAAATATAGTTTGATTTATTTTTTCCATTTAAATACTCCTATTTGATTTTCTGGCATAATCAATTATTTTCGTATAAAGTTTTTCTGTGCAATCAGAAACATCTTTTATACAATGTTCATAAACATAATTCAAAGATTTTTTATCTCCCTGACTAGCTTTAAGCCAAATTTCTCTATGCACATGATTTTTTCCTTTTATTCCGAAAAATTCACAAACATTTTCCAGAGAGTTGGGTCTAAATTTAAACTTATATTTAACTATATAAAATAGATCAATATGTTTTATAAAGCCATATTTTGGAAAATCATATTTATATTTTAATGCCCTAGTTCTTGAGTAAGGAAGATCAAAACGTGAACCGTTATAAGTAACAACCACATCGAAATTTTTTAGATCATCTACTAAACTTTTAATTATTCTTTCATCATATTTAAAACTGGCTATGTCTTTCTTATTTATAAGATTAGAATAAATTTGTTTTTTCCTATATTCTTTTAATACATAACAGAGCATGAAACCATAGTCAGCATTAAAGCCCCATGTTGTTTCTATATCAAGTATTCCAATTTTGGGATTATCGCCTATTTCTTTTTCATAGCATTTCGGGTGTTGAATATACGGCATACGGTGTTTACAACTACCCGTTAAATATATTTGCATCTCGGTTTTTTTCATATTAAAAGGATTCATTTTTTATTTCTCCAATTTTTTAATAATCCTTTTCAATTCGATTGTTATTTCCTCTCCAACCGCTGAACTAGAATAATATTTGCTATCACATTCATAAATTAAAAAATTATCTTTCATTAATTTAATTAAATTTACCATTGTTTACAACCTCTATTTTTAAATATATTCTGCGATCCTATCGCAATCTTTTTTATATGAATCTCATAATAAACAATAAAAATTTCGTTATCAATCGGATTTTCATAAACAGAATAAAAATAGTTGATGAGATTTTTAAACTCCTCATATATAGGGATCATAAAAGAAACCTCATAGAAAGCAATATTTTTTTATTGTTATAAGTTCTATAAGCTCTCATAAAAAGAGAATAATCCTTATTGATATAGTTTTCTCTATCAACTTCTATAATTTCTCCTAAACAATGCGGACAAAATTTTATTTCTTTCTTAGATTTCCTGAGATTCAGAGTTCTGACAAAACTCATAGTTTCTATAAAAAGTTTACATTTATTACAATAATAAAAGCCTTTCATATTTATTTCTCCTTAGTTTCAAACTCCTCAAACCATATCAAATCATAATAAGCTTTTTCATCATGCTGTATAAGATATATTTTAAATTTTTGTTTGTTTTCATCACTCAGATTTTTATACCATTCCAATCTTTCTTTTGTAAGTTCAATCTTCATTTTTTTATCACTTCCTATAATATATATTTAGTCATTCATACTATATAAATGTTTCTTGACATAATAGCATTATGCTATTATCTCTTTCTTAATCAGATTAATATGTTTACAATGCGGGCATTTAAACTGAAAAAAACAATTATTCTTAATGGATTTAGTTTTAATTATCAATCTGAAAACAGGTAAAATAGTTCTACATTTCTGGCAATAGATTTTAGAATTTTTATCATTTATAATTTCTACCAATTTAAAAATATTTGAAAGATCAAAAACTTTTTTTATTTTTTTAAACATTTTTTATTCATCTCCACCATGACTATTAGTTTCTGATTTATTGTTAAAAAACCAAAATATTATAGTAAATACAATATATAATACTATGAATATTATAAAAAAGATTGATAAATTAATGATATGAAAAATTATCAGTATTAAATCTATTATGAAAGAAAGTAATAAGGGAATAAAATAAAATTTATTAAATATATGTTTGAAATCTTTTTTGAATTTAATATATCTTATATCATTTTTAAAATTCTTTAACATAATTTTCATTTTAATATTACTCTAATTCATTGATTTCTTTTTGCAATAGATCAATTATTTCTTTTTTAGTCATAAAAGATTGACTTGTTATAATAGTATCATGTATTGTTTTATATACTATGCTTTTCGGGTTATTTATATCATATCCCATTTTTATTGCTAAGTTTTTTATCATTTTTTCTTTCATGCTCATATTTTTTCATCTCCAAAACAAATAATATTTAAATCGTTCTCCAAAAAATTCCCTTAATTTAGTTATTTTTCCAGATTAGATTAATTCCTTTTGCCTTCTAATAATAAAACTTTTACTATTGGATTTTTCAATCATATTTCTTATTCACTTCCACGAATGTGATAACAATATCTTTTGAGAACATTCCAGTTCTGATTTTAATTTCCTCAAAACTATTATAAATTCCTATTGATTCACAAAAACCATGTCCATTATCTGTTGTCGCATAAATTTCTATCATTTTTTTATTCCTCAAAAGAAAAAAGATGGGATTTAATTAAAATGACTAATACGTTAGTCAGTTAACTAACGCCTTAGTTGAAAACCCCGAAATTTGATTTGTCTAGTTCCCCCGCTAAAATTTTTTCTAACGAAGATACGCTTGAAACAAGCAATACATCTTTCTCTGGACTGAAATAGAGGGCTTTACCTTTTTTTGTAAGCCATGCGTTGACATCGTTATCTATTCCATCTTTTGTCATTAAACCAAGACTTATATGTGCGACATCATCTTTTATTTTTGTTACTACAAACTGTAGATTAGTTAAATACAATCGGTCTTTATAGATTATCTGCAAACTTTTAGTTCCTAAAAGCATTACACAATAATCCACCTCTTGTATTTTACTGGTTTTTTCAACTAAATCTTTTTGTTCGGTTTTACTTATTTTATTTTCTACTTTTTTGTTTTTTTCCATATATATCATTTTTCCTTTTTTCTAAATTTTCTTAATATACTAACTATATTAGATGTTTTAGTATTTATATTTTGCTCTCTATTTTCATTGTCAAATATAGAACATATACTAATAAACATTAAAAAGAAAATACCATATCCAAACTGAATAATAAAATTTTCAAGTTTAGAATTATAACAATCATAAAAATTATAATTCCATTGATCGAACCTGTTTAAATAATATTGGTCTAAAATCGGATTTCCTGTTAAATTTACTGGTTTATCAGAACTTAAATAATAATTTCCGAACAGCGTAATAGTAGCAAAACTAAAAGAAATAAAAAGAATAAAAAATCTTATTTTTAATTCCCTAGTTTCAGTTATCATTTTTATGTATATGTTCTGCTATATTTTTTGTTTCCATCTTTATCGGTTTTTATAAAGAAAATATATTGATCTCCGCATTTATTACAATTACTCATAAAAACCTTAGTATTTGGTTCCGAATATCTTATAAGAAAACTTACTAGCCTTTCACCACCGCATTTTTTACATTTTTTAAACATGATACACCTCTGTTCTAAAATAATATGATAAGACCGAAATAGTTGCTACTGCATGTAAATCATAAAAAGATATATTTATCTGATAAGGACAAACAATCGTAAATTTACAATTTTTCTTTTTGGCTGTCATTTTTATTCAATCTCTCTAAGCAAATTCAATATTTTTATTTGTACTTTTCTAATTGATATATCACTAGCACCGTTATTAAGATATTTCATAAGTTCATAATTATAGTTTATTAAATCTTTTTTAACTATTTTTAATTTATCATAAGCATTCATTTTTAATCGCTTCTTTTTATAGATATGTATAAATGTTCTTTTTGTTTTGATAATTGCTTAAATATTATTCTATCAACTGTAAATGTAGAATCTTCTAACATTTGTTTTAATTGATATTTACTTATATATAATGTTACTTTATTCATTTTTAAATCTCAATATTATTTGTTTATCGTTAGTTGCATATCTTTTAACCAACAGGTCTTTATTTAAATCGATTTTAGGACTTTGTAGCATCGATCTAGAAATATAAAATAAATAACCCAAACCACGCTTGATTGCCTTTGTATAGTCCTTACAATCTAACAATGTTATAACATCTCCATATAAATATTATTTTTTAAGATCATTAACCCAAGTCTTTATCTTAGCAAACTCAAAACCAAAATCCCTAAAATAAATGCCTACCTGAGAAACTCTAACGATGGTGCAAAATTCATCTAATGATGTATTAATGGAATAAGGGCAAGAAACAATAAGAGGACATTCGGTCTTATTGCCAAACTTATCTAATGGGAATCCTTGCTTATCAACACACATTTTTAAATCAGCCCATAAAACGAAAATATTTTCGCAAGCATCCGAGCATTATCAATATTCATAATACAAACAGATGATTTAATTATAACGTTTTCGATTTCCATTTTTTTCTCACTTCCTATGATAATATATTTGTCTTTCGTAGTATATAAATGTTGTTTGACATAATTACATTTCGACATGATATCTAACGTTTTTATTTCTTTTGTTTCAAAAGAGGCTTAATGCTTTCAATTATATCATCTACAGGTGAATATTTTATTTTTTTCATAATCATTCGCTTTTCTGATTTAAAAATTTCCTAATAAAATGAGGGGTACTACAATGACACATAGATACTGTTGAATTACAGCGAATACATTTAACTATAAACATTTTTTATTCACCACTCCTGAATAAAATAAATTTCACAAACTTTTAGAACTTTGATCCTTTTGGCATCCCTATTGGTAGTATAAACAAAGTTTTTCTTTTTAGATGTTGACATGCTTAATCTTCCTCAATAATGGTTTCAAACGCCTTTACAATCGCTTTATTCATAGATAGCCCTTGCATCCTAAACTCTTTTATATATTCTGTCAACTGTTGATATGTGTTCATCGAATTTAAACCCCCATAAGTTTATAAAATTGGTATAAATGAGATAGAGTTAAAAATATCTCATTCTTACTCATTATTTTAGTCGTCATTTTTTAATCGCTCGATCCTTTCAGATTGAACTTCTAAATTATAAACTATATCCTTCATTCTTTCAAGAGTTTCTATATTTAATGATTTCTGATTAATATATCCTAAATATTCTAAATCATTGTATAAGAATATAAGGATTTCTTTACCCATTTCAAAACGAGTAAAATATATTCCATAATCGCCATTATCTAGTATAAAGAATTTTTTTCCATTTATTATGTGTTCTTTAATTTGAATATCCCCATGCCTTACAAATTCACTATTTTTATTTTCCATTTTTTTATCACCAATATGTGTTATATCTTACCAACTATACAAATGTTACCTGACAAAATCACATTTTGATATTCTGTTCAATTCTTTTGTCAACCCCTTAATAATAAAAGGTTCATATATCCTAAACTTTATAAAATTGGCATTACAACTAGAGCATTTATCAGGAATACTTTTAACTATTAAACCGCATTTAGTACAATAATATTTAGTTTCCATTTATTTATCACTTTCTTATTATAGGTGTCGTAATCGAAAAGGATTTATAAAGATCGTAGCGTTCCCAAGATCGTAACCTTAGAAGTCGTATCTTAACCTTAATCCGATCCGTAGACCTATAATATAAGTTATATAATTTCACCTATATAAACTTTACCTAATAAAATAATCAAATTGATATAATAACATAAAAATAAAGGATCATGGGATTTGGGAGAAAGGGGGAGAGAAGGGATAAAAAATGATTTTTTCCCATGATCCGGTGTGTGATCTATCTAAGACAATAATAACCTTTATCGTTCATAGTATTTAAAAGTTTCTAGATAAAATGACAAAAAGACAAAAAAACAAAACATAATTATAAACATTCTCAAAATAAATCTTCAACTATCTATAAAAATGCTATATTTTAATCGGAAAAGGGTGGCTACTAGTAGCTTC
>JALHTX010000005.1 GCA_022866015.1 Thermoplasmatota archaeon | reverse complement strand
CTATCTTTTTTGCAAGCTCTGAAAAACCCTTATAGTCTCCATTGTAATAATGTATTAGACCATCACCAAGGATATTAATGCATTCCCTTACTTTTCCCATATGATCTAATAGTTGATCAAAAGGTGATTTTCTGCGGTATGTTTCTAAGACAGGGGCTCTAAAATGCATTTTTTTTTCAACCATACTTTTTTTACTCCTATAATATCTATATCAATGCTTTAATACCTATAAAAATTATTGCTGAAGTAAAAGCTGCAATTGGTAAAGTCAACAACCAAGAAACTACAATCTTTTTTACAATCTTTAAATCAACAGCCTCAAATCCTCTAGCAAGACCTACACCAATAATGGCTCCAACTGCAGTATGTGATGTTGAAATCGGAAGCCCAAACTTTGATGCTATAAGCACAGTTGTAGCTCCTCCAAAATCTACCGCAAAACCACGAGTATTGGTTAGTTTAGTGATACGATCACCCATAGTTTTCATAACCTTATAACCCCAAGTTAGACATCCCACAGCCATCCCGACTCCACCAATAATCAATAAATACAAAGGTATCTGTGCAACTGCACCCATAGTCCCCGTGCTAGCCAATGGAATAATAGCTGCCACTGGACCAATTGCATTAGCCACATCATTTGCCCCGATAGAAAATGCTACATAGCAAGAAGTAATAATTTGTAGTTTGCGAAAAACCTCTTCAACCGTAGTATAATCATCAACTGATTTTGCATGAATATTACGCAATAGATATATTGATAAAAAAATAATTACTACTGATACACCTGCAGAAGCAATAAGCGAAGGGTATAACTCTGCTATACCAAGCATATCCCCTAATTGCGTTTCAAACAACAAAGAAACAGACATAACAAAAGCAGTAACACCAATGATTATAGGACCAACAACTTTTGTAGCACGCACAGGATCTTTTTGGGCAAAAATCAATTTTACAATAATACGAAAAACAGTATAAGCAAGTATACAGCCACCAACCGGAGAAATAACCCAACTTGCAGCAACTGAACCCACTACACCCCAATTAATAGACGAAAAACCTCCTGCGACAATTCCAAACCCTACTAATGCACCAATAATCGAATGCGTAGTAGAAATCGGCATCTCTTTCCAAGTCGCTAAAGTTGACCAAATAGCAGCAGCCAATAAAGATGAAACAAAACCTAACATCAAAATAAGTGGATCATTAATGACCGTAGTATTGACAATTTTTCCTTTGATCGTCTCAGCCACATTAGGACCAACAAAAACTGCACCAAGAAAAATTAGGACACCAGCAATCAATGCAGCTTGTTTAAATGTAATAGCCCGAGCACCAACTGCGGTTGCCATAGCGTTTGAAACATCATTAGCACCGATACTCCAAGCCATATAAAAACCGATGGCACAAGCAGCACCTGTAATCAATAATAAGTTGTAATCCAATAATAGCCTCCTCTAAGCTATCAACTCATATACAATTTATGATAAAAATTACAAATATATACTTTTTCTACATATAATATAGTGTTATATATAGACCTCTATAAACAATAGAGACAAATAGAAATATTTATGAATACCCCAATTTTACAGATAACATGGTGAAATAATGGAAATAAGACGTGTACAAATAACAGGCGGATCTTCTTACGTAATCACATTGCCAAAAGAATGGATCAGAACCATGAATATAAAGAAAAATGACCAATTGGGAATCAACATACAATCAGATGGTACCTTATTACTCAATTCGAAAATTACACAAGAACAACTACAGAAAATAAAAGAATTCAATGTTAGCAAAAGACCAAAACCAAACTATCTTCTACAATTATTAATTGGTGCTTATATCTCAGGATACACATCTATCAAAAGTATATCTCCCTCTCGCATGCCAACTGCTGTTAGAAATGTTATTAGGTCTTTTACTCAACTAGGGATAGGTCCAGAGGTTGTTGAAGAAACAGATATGTCTGTTACATTAAAAGATCTACTCAATCCAATGGAGATGCCTCTTGATAGGACCATTAAAAGGATGCATATTATTGTTAAGGGGATGCATGAGGATACGATGCGTGCACTTCAAACCAAAGATAAAAACTTGGCTGTAGATGTTCTTTCAAGAGATAATGATGTTGATCGTTTGCATTGGCTGGTCGCACGACAATATAATATTATTTTACAAAATGTTAGTCTCGCAGGAAAAATGGATATTACCATAAGTATGGCATCTACTTGTTTTCTTATTAGTAGAATAATTGAGCGTATTGGGGATCATGTTGTAAGAATTGCACAAAACATTCCAAAGATTGTTGATAGTGACTTGAATAAGCAGACAATGGATTGTATACTCTCTGCAAGTAATCTTTCGTTAGATATCTTCAATAAGAGTATGGGAGCATTCTTTAAAAAAGATATAAAAGCATCAAATGAAACAATGGAATCTGTTGCTAAACTTGAATTGCTTTGTGAAGAAATTAACGCTATTGCACTGAAACAGAAAGGTATTGTAGCAATCTATGTGGGATATGTTGTTGAGAGTATCAGAAGGATAGGAGAATACGCAGAAGATATATCAGAAAATGTCATTAACTATTTAGTGACTGAAGAACAAAAAGTTTCAAATTAAGTAAAAATGTTAATAAGTGCAGGGGAAGTGATTTGAACCCTGTTTTAGTCATAAAAAATAATGTTTCCTAAAGATTAATTTGTTATTCAATATTTGCTAAAAAACTCCCAAATAACTTCACTTGCATCTATTCCTACATCTTTATTAGGTTTTTTAGGAGAATTGCCACCTGGCCAATCGTGCCAATAATTATCAATTTTATAATACCATACTTCATTTCCATTTATTCCATCCCTATAATATGTGGCATTTGTATAAGGGGGTATAAACTCAGTGTCTGTTGTTATACAATTATTCAAGTTTACCCAATAACTAATAATTGTATCAACATTGGATGTTCCACCCCAACCACCTTCTTCCGGCATGCTTCCATCAATAGGAACTACATAGTCATCAACACCATGAATATGCAATATTGGGGTCGGCTCAGATATATTGCGATTATCCCAGGTATATCCACTCATGGTTCCTGCAACAGATGCAATTGCAGTGAATACATCTGGTGCTTCACAAGCAAGTGTATAGCTCATAAATCCACCATTAGAAAATCCACAAGAAAAGGTCTTTTCATCACTTAAACCATATTCGGATTGCAAAAATTTTGCAAGTGATGTAAGAAAACCGATATCATCTGTCGTGCTTATATCTAATCTTGCATTCCAATGAGTGGATCCTTTAAAATCTAATAATCCTTGAGGATAACATACTGCAAATCCCTTTTCATCTGCTATCCTGTTCATACCTACATAATTCATCATATCAACAGCATTCATTGTATAACCATGAAGAACAAAAACCAATGGTGCATTTTCAGGTAAATCATCAGGGAGATAGAGTAGATATTGTCTTGTTAAACCATCATAATCAAATGTTGAATATTGAAGATTTGTACAACCTGATAAAAGAAAAATTGATAATAAACATAATGGTAAAAGATATTTTATATTTTTCATTTGTTAGTGTCTCCAAACAATAAGTATCTAAGTACTATATAATTGGAGGAATATATAATATTTTAGAGAAATCAGGTATAAATGTGGAAAATAGTTAAAGGAAGAAACGAGGAATCAACATAAATTTATTGGTACAATAGCAAAAGGGAAGGGAATTGAACCTTTTAACCTCTTACGCAAGGTTGTTAACCATTAGCACAAAAATATGAGTTAACAATAATTATCACAAATAGTTTTTCCTAAAAAAGTAACAAGATGCTCTTTTATTCTGCTCTTTCTTTTGTATCAAATTTACATAATCAATTTTCTTGAACGAGTTATCATATTGTGTCATAAATTTTACTTTAAGATATTCATAGGAAATACATAAAGTAAGAACAACACTAGCGATAATCGCTATAATCCCAATAGCAACCCAATCTTGAAAATAAAATTCAACAATCAGAAACGGAAGCAAATTACCAAAGAGAAATAGACAATAAGACTCGT
Organism: Thermoplasmatota archaeon; assembly: GCA_022866015.1. Classification (GTDB taxonomy): domain Archaea; phylum Thermoplasmatota; class E2; order DHVEG-1; family DHVEG-1; genus PFL35. The sequence goes on along the minus strand of JALHTX010000005.1, from coordinate 2,052 downwards.
AGATCTTCTTCATATTTTTTCCTCCATCGGGCTTTGAATTATTTAACCAATAAATAATGCTTTCAATTAAAAATCTGAACTTTCTCAATAATTTTCCTAAAAAAATTATATATCGTTCATTTTTTTCTTTTTATTGTTTTTGTGAAATGAAATCAGTGTTAAAATTTATGCAGGGGGAAGGGATTTGAACCCATGATTACCGGTGAAAATATGGGTTTTCTCCTGTTGATGATTGACAAATAATGATTGGTGATTGATGAACGACCGCAGACATATAACGGTTGAGCGCATCTGGCTTTAGTGCTTCGCACCTCCGCCTAAATTCCTCGCTTCGCTCGAAACTTCAGATACTTTCTGTTAGGCGATAGTGCGAGCAAGTTATCGTCTTATTTTTCCTTTTTGGCTTGGGCATAATATTTTCGTGTAGCATTGGCATATCCTTTCTCAGCTCTCTCTGCATAGAATCGTATCCATCCTTCAAACCCAAGTTTCTTGAAACGTTCATAATCCTTTAGTTTTTCGGGATATTCCTCTAAAGTCCATGAAAAGTGCTCGCATGGGAAATCCTTACATTCATAGCATATCTCTAATCCTCTTTCTCTAGCACATGGTCGATTTTTACATGACACTCCCCCGCCTTGTTTACAAGGTTCTTGACAATAGGCTCCGCTATCTTCTTTGCTGAAATATTTTACTCCTTTTAAGAATTCGTTGAAGTCAAAATCTGGTTTAACAGACTTCGGATTTATAGTCAATTCATCCGGATAACCTGCAGCTTTTATAACTTCCAAGAATTCTTGAGCAATCTTTGCATAAATTCTTCCTCTGTACATTCCACATGCACCACAGTATATACCGCAATACCCAATCAATTTCTTTGCTTCGTTAATGTCGATTATTTTTTACCTCCTTGTTTTGCGAGCATTTCGCCTAACGATTTCGGTGTATGCAAAGGTTGCTCCGAAGGAACAATTTGGGTGATCGTAGCGAACCGCTTACACCGTGTTAAGTGACCTGAGCGATAGTGAGGGCAAGCAACCCAAAGGGTTACGAAGAGTTGCCCGTAACCTGCTTATTCTTTCCTTCCAACAATGTATCCATATCCTATATAATCAACATAATCTTTGAAAATTTTACTGTATTGATTCATTGCTTTACGTAAGTCGGAATGTAATAAAAGCTTGCATCCTATTTTTATCATACCTTTAAGACCAAGTTCTTTCTTCATTGCTTCTTCCATATCGAGTATTGTCTCAGAGAAATCTACGGTTTTGACATCAACCATTCCCATTCTTTCATAGAAATTTTTCCATTCTTCAAGTGTCATTGTTCTAAAGCCTTCCCAAACATCATAGACTCGATCTACTAATTCTTCAGGTGGCAGTTTTTGCCAAGTCATTTCTAAGTCGCCAAGGTATCCACCAATCTTTGTTATGCGAAGAAATTCTGAAAAAGCTTTCTCTTTATCCAGAAGAACGGTTGTGCATTCTGCCAAAACAATATCAAAACTTTCATCTTCAAATGGCAAATTATGTGCATCTACACTTCTAAAACTAACTCTATCATTTAATCCCTTTTTCTTTGCCATTTCCTTTGCATATTCAATCATTCTTTCTGACAAATCCACCCCGATAACTTCGCACTCGTATTTTTGAACCAAATAGCAGGCTGTTATACCCTTTCCAGAACCTATGTCTAAAACTTTCTTATCCTTTCCTATTTTACACATTTTTACCATTTCATCAGTCTTTTCCATTCCGCCAGGATGAAGAATTTCTAAACCACAAGAATACATCATTTCATCAATATCAGCCATTTTTCCCATTTTGTTTACCTTCTTAAGATTTATTTGAATCATATTTATAAATTTGTTTTTTGCGGGCAAGGACAATTTCACTTAACAACTTATATCCGAACTTGTTTCGTATATCATTCCAATCTACCATTATATCAGAACCATATAAACTTATCATTTTGTATAAAAAGTACATGGGCGGGGATTAAAGATTTCCCGTTTTGAAAACTTTATTTTTTCATCATACATCACCCTAT
>JALHTX010000354.1 GCA_022866015.1 Thermoplasmatota archaeon | reverse complement strand
TGGGTCTCAACAATTACTTCGGTGGGTAAATGCGGTGGAGTACTATTTTTATCCCAACCAGTACTACTCAAATAATCACGAACATATTGTTTATCAAAACTAGGTTGAGATTTACCAGGTTCATATAAATCAGCAGGCCAAAAACGAGAACTATCTGGGGTTAATACCTCATCAACAACAATTACTTGATCACCAATTTTACCAAATTCAAACTTTGTATCAGCAATGATTATACCTTTTTTACTAGCAAATTCTGAACCTTTTTTATACATTTTAAGAGAAAATTCTCTTAGTTTTTCAGCATCTTTTTTACCAATAAGTTTTTTCATTTCATTAAAAGAAATGTTAATATCATGACCAGAATCTGCTTTTGTACTAGGTGTAAAAAGTGGTTCATCAAATTTATCAGATTCTTTTAAACCCACTGGTATTTTAATACCACAAACAGTTCTATCTTTTTGATAACTCTTCCAAGCAGAACCAGAAATATATCCACGAACAATACATTCAACAGGAAAAACATTTGCTTTTTTAACAAGCATACTTCTGCCCTTAAGAATATCAGTATATGGTCTGATCTCTTTTGGAAAATCTTTGACCTCAGAACTAATCATGTGACTTGGAACAGTTTCTTTGAAAAAATCAAACCAGAACTTAGAAATCTGAGTAAGACAAATACCTTTATTTGGAATAGGTTCATGAAGCACAAAATCAAAAGCACTAATTCGATCTGTGACAATTAAAAGCAGTTTATCACCTAAATCATAAACATCCCGTACTTTTCCTTTTTTAAAAGCCTTTAAAGGTAAATCAGTTTTAATTACAACAGCCATTTTTTTCTCTCTCTTTAATTATAATATCTTTGCACCTTTCTCAACAGGTTTATCAGATATTACATCTGTTTTTTCAGCACACAATACTTTTTTATTATAAGTAGCTTTTCCAAACTCATCGACTACAAGTTTTATTTTCTTAAAATCTTCAAACTCTAAAACACTTGCAGGTTTTTTAGCAACTCCTTTTACTACTACTTTTGAGCCAGGAATAGAATCTCCGGGGTTGAGTAGTGCTACAACACCTTTGCTGTCTTCTGCAGCAAGAAGCATGCCGTTGGATGTAACACCACGAATTTTTACAGGTTTAAGATTTACTACAACAACAATAGATTTACCAGTGATTTCCTCAGGAGTATAATATGGTTTCATACCTGCAACAATTACTCTTTTCCCAAGTTTACCAAGGTCGAGATGCAGCATATAAAGTTTATCAGCTTCAGGGTGATCTTTTACATCGATTACTTTTGCAACACGAAGATCAACTTTTGAAAAAGGATCTTCCTCGGTTTCAATGATATCTTTTATATCAAGTTTTTTAAACAAAGGCTGAGGACTTTCAAGCTCAAAACCAGTCTGTAAATCATCAAATGCAACATCCCAGGTTTTATCATGAATAGATCCTTTTTCACCTAGTAAACACCATATTTTATCAGATGAAAACGGTAAAAAAGGTACCATAAAAACAGATAGTGCTTTAATAATTTTAAGACAAATATGAAGAACACTGCCGCATGCTTCTTTATCGTTTTTAACTAATACCCAGGGTTGCTTCTGATCAAAATAAAAATTACCAAATTGAGCAAGAGTCATTGCAGTACGAAGACCTTTTTTAAACTCGAATTTATCAAGATAACCTGATATTTCTTTAGATGTTTCTTTTATTTTTTCTAAAGCTTCTTTATCTAGTTTATCAAGAGTGCTAAGTTTAGGAATTTTGCCAAAATTTTTCTGTGTAAACGTTACTACTCTATGAACAAAATTGCCATATGCTCCAACAAGCTCATCGTTGTTTTTTGCAACAAAGTCATCCCATAGCCAATCAGTATCTTTGTTTTCCGGCATATTAATAGAAAGATAATATCTAACTGCATCAACATCAAAATTTTTAATTATATCAGGAACCCATATAGCAATACCGCGGCTTTTAGAAAATTGTTCACCTTTAAGTCTTAGATATTCGTTTGCTGGTATATCATAAGCAAGATTTAGTTTATCATTATAGCCCATTAGAATAGAAGGCCAAATAAGGGTATGGAAAGGAATGTTATCTTTTGCTAAAAAATAATAATGCAAAGCTTTTGGATCTTTCCACCATTTTTCCCATTGATCGGGTTTACCTTGTTTATCAGACCATTCTTTACTTGCTGAAAGATAACCAATTACAGCATCAAACCAGACATAGATACGTTTATCATCAAAGCCTTCTATTGGAACTTTTGTCCCCCATTCCATATCTCGAGTGATTGCTCTATCCTGCAGACCGTTTTCAAGCCAATTCTTGGTGAATTTTAACACACTAGGCTTCCAATGTTTTTTGTCTTTAATCCAACTAAGAAGTTTATCTTCAAATTTAGAAAGAGCAAAAAACAAATGATCACTGTTTCTAATTTCAGGGGTGCTACCACAAATTTTACATTTAACGTTTAATAAATCCTGCGGATCAAGAAGCTTTCCGCATTCATCACACTGATCACCACGAGCGTTTTGACTGCCGCAATTTGGACAATTACCTTCAATATATCTATCTGGTAAAAACCTATTACAATTATTACAATAAAAAGCCTCAATACTTTTTTTGTATATATGCCCTTTTTTGTATAAAGTTAAGAAAATATCTTGGACTAATTTTTCATGATTTTTTGTAGTAGTTCTAGTAAAAAGATCAAAGGAAATGCCCATTTGTTTCATGTTTTGTATATGCTCTTTATGATAGCGATCAACTATTACCTGTGGTGTTGTTTTTTCTTTATCAGCTGTAATAGTAATTGGAGTTCCATGTTCATCACTACCTGATACCATTAAAACATCTTTACCTTTCATCCTAGAATATCTTGCAAATATATCCGCTGGTAGATAGCAACCTGCGATATGACCTAGATGAAGTGAACCATTTGCATAAGGCCATGCAACACCGATATAGATTTTTTCCTTCACATGAAACTCTCAATGCGATATATAAGCACAACATTTAAATATGGCGTATGACTAATAAATAACAGTAAAATAAATATAGTAGAAAAATAGCACTTTAAAAGGTGCATTAATCAATTTAGATTAATTAGTATTTAACCGCTTAACTAATAATTCATAACTAATAAATGCATAAGAAATAAATAATTAGGACGGGTAAAAAAATCCACCTATTATTTGCTACAGAGCGGATAAGGGTGCTATTTTTCAGAAAGATAAAAATATAGATGTAAAAAGGTGATAATTAATGGTAATAGATCCAGCAACAACGAAATATTTAATTAAGGCTCATATTAAAGCTGATGGAATAATTGAAAAATCTGATGTGGTCGGAGCAATATTTGGCCAAACTGAAGGTCTTCTAGGTGATGAATTAGATCTTCGTGAGCTTCAACGTTCTGCCCGTGTTGGAAGAATTGAAGTAGAACTAGAATCAAAAAATGGTAAAAGCGAAGGAGAAATCACTCTTCCAACTTCTCTTGACAAGGTTGAAACTGTAATTCTTGCAGCAGCCTTTGAAAGCATTGACCGCGTTGGCCCTTGCAAAGCAACTATTAAAACAGAACGTGTTGAAGATGTAAGAGTAGTTAGAAGAAAACAAGTAATAGATCGTGCAAAAGAACTATTAAACCAAGTAATTGAAGAAGGAAAAACTGAAGGAGAAAGCATTACAGACAACGTCCGTCAATCCGTTCAAGTAGAAGAAATAACACACTTTGGTCCTGATCATTGCCCAGCAGGTCCAAATATTGAAAAAAGCGATGCAATAATTATTGTAGAAGGGCGAAGGGATGTTTTAAACCTTTTAAAATATGGTATTAAAAATGTAATTGCTGTTGGTGGAACAAATATACCAAAAACAGTAATAGAGCTTACCAAAGAGCGAATTACTACCGCTTTTGTAGATGGAGATCGTGGTGGAGAATTAATACTAAAAGAACTTTTGCAAACCGCAGATGTTGATTTTGTATCTCGTGCGCCACAGACTCGTGAAGTGGAAGAAATACCCCAAAAGCTTATAATGAAAGCTTTGAAAAACAAAATACCTGCTGAGCAATATGCTGAGATGTATGATATAAAAATTGAGAAAAAAGACAAGAGTGGTCCAATAGGTAGAATACAATCTTTTTCTTCTAAAAAAGAAAAAAGGGAAGAAAAATCGCCTAAAATTGAGTCAATAGATGAAGAGAAAAGAGAAGAACTAGAGGATGAAGTAGAAATAGGAGAAGTAATCCAAGAAAAAGAGATTAAAGAAGATAAAAAAGAATCTGAGAAAATATTTACTAATAAACAGGAGAACTATAGTAAGATTCTTGATGATATATCAGGTAGTCTCAAAGCTGTTTTATTTGATGCTAATAATAATGAAATTAAAAAAATACCTGTTCGTGAACTTACTGATTCTTTGAAGAAGAGTAAGAATATTACGACTGTTGTTTTTGATGGTATTATTACTCAGAGGCTTTTGGACATTGCAAATAGTAAAAACGTAAAAGAAATTATTGGTATTAAACTTGGTAATGTTATTAAAATTCCAAGTTCAGTTAGGGTAATAACAAAGAAAGATTTAGATTAAATTTTTTTTATTTTTTTCTTTTATAAAATTATTTATAAACCCGTATCAATTTATTATATTTAAATTTTAGACAGAAAATCATAAAAAGCCGTACAGTCATGTACTTATCAAATTGTTTTGGGAATTGAGGGAAGATTATAATGCAGAAAGATGAAATGATACAACTTCATACATTTTTATTACAATTAAAAACTCATCTTGAGGATATGGTTAAAAACAATGGTGGGGTAGAATTTATTCCATATAAAAAACTTGATGTTACTCCATTTCAGGTGTATAAGTCAAAGCGTGAGCATAAACTTGCGGTTTTTACACTAAGTCGTGGTATTGCAACTTTAATGTCTAATAACAACTGCCCAGGCCTTGAAAAAGTCTCAAACAGACTAGATCAAATGGCCGAGCGTTTTATGACTGAAAAAGAAAAAGAACTTCTTCGTAGTAGCATAGAGTTAAAACCTTAATTGCATCGTGTATGCATCCTTAGTATCCTGATAAAATTCTTTTATTTTTATTATTTTTTTAAAGCCATGTTTTTCATAAAATT
>JALHTX010000353.1 GCA_022866015.1 Thermoplasmatota archaeon | reverse complement strand
TTATATATTCGTTAATTGCATATTCTTTGGTTTGTTCAAGAGAGTAGTCACGTGTTGCAAATGCTTCAATGTCTGCGACGGCTATATTTATATCTGCACCAAGAGATTGGTAATAAATTACTTGATCGATTACCATTTTGTGTCCTAAGTGCATTTTTCCGGAGGGCATAAGGCCTGTTAATATCGCCCATGGTTTTTTGTATTGTATTGCATTTTTAATTTGTGAAAAACCTCGATGACCAATTATTACACCACGTCTAAGTAGTTTATGTGGATGTGGTATTCCTTTGTACAGATCTTCTGAGAATTCTTCTATTCCAAACTCATCTCTTAATTTTGTATAATCCTGATACGTTGTTGAACTCCATGGATCTATTTTCATCGATTATCACCTATTGATAAACAAAATCTGTTTCAAAAACTTACCGTTCTTTTTAATTAAAAATAAGCTGAGGAGGATACAACTTCAGATTTCTTCTTAAGATGTTTTGTACATCTTAATAATAGTTACCTCAAAAAGCAATCGTTCTCCAGCAAATTTACTTAGGCCGTATCCAGCTTTCTGGATATCGCTTCCAAAAATATATTGAAAATAATTCAATGGGATTATGTAGAATCGAGGCATCGAGTACGTTCGGTTAAATTCGATTGTTCTATTTAGTTCAAAGGATTGATTTTTTCCTTGATATTCAATACTAACATTGACATGATTTGGAGTGACTTTTTCTACAGTAATATTATACAACCTCTCACCAAGGTCAAACGTGTATTTTAACCCTGGTATTGGAGATTGCTGAATAGTTATCTTTGATTCGTTCCATTCCGCGTTTGTTGCATCAGGGAAAATAAATCCATCAAATTTACTTGCTATACTGAAAGGTGTAACTTGTTTGGTAAGGTTCTGAGTTTTTGTTGGTGTTGTTTTTATCAGAACATTAGTATTAGTTACATTGATTATCATTGAGGAATTTTCCCATATGAAATAAGGAGGTAGTTCATCATAAAAATAGCTTGTTTCTTGTTTAATATCCTCTTCTCTCTTCAGAATAGCTTCAGGCAATGTAAAGTTGCCGAGACCTTGAACATTCAACCATTTTAAAACAATATTTTCGTTAGTCAGATTAAGAACTTCTACTGTTTGATTTAGCTGATAGTTATAGTTACTTACGGTAAGAGATGTTGTGCTGAAAATATCACCTACTGTAAGTTTTTTCGCCCCATATGCTTTCTCAGCAGATATATTAATCACTGATGTCTGACCCTCTTTTAATCCAACAAGACCTTTTATCAGACCTTCAATATAATTTTGCGAATAATTCTCATATCCAGTAGGAGCAGATATGCTCTTATTCAAACTTACAAATATATTTAACGGTTTATAAGGATTATTTTTATTATATATACCTGATTCATTGGCAACGTTTACGTAGGAAGTATCAAAAATTGTATTATTTGAAGCATATCTAACAATATAATTTATATCAGCACAATCACCAAGTATTATTACCTTTTCCTCCGTTTTTTTACCTTTCAGAAAATTAATAATATCTTCAATGTGTGTCACTGTTAAAAATACCAATATGGACCCTAATATTACAGTCACTAATAATATAACAACTAATTTTTTGTTTGGCATGTCTGGGTTAAATGAAGTTATTGTATATTAATTCATCCTCTGGAGAACAAGACATTAACATTAGCTCTTTTTTAGAAATTCGCGTCCTAGAATATTTAGCTTTGATATCGGTTAAAGATAAAACGCTGAGGAGGAGATTCGAACTCCCGCCCCCCAGATGGAGGACCGGCTTTCAAGGCCGGCGCAGTAGGCCTAGCTTTGCTACCTCAGCATTAAAAAACAATTAACTTAACAGATGTAATATAAAATTGATTAAAAAGAGTTTTTGAAAAAAATAAATTACGAGCGCAATACAATTTCAATATTTACTCCATCAGGAACCTGTATACGCATAAGTTGTCGAAGAGCTCTATCACTTGCATCAAGATCGATTAACCTCTTATGAATGCGCATCTCCCAATGATCCCAGGTTTCACTACCCTCGCCATCAGGTGATTTTCTACATGGCACTTTTAAGTGTTTTGTTGGAAGTGGAATAGGACCACTAATTTCAACACCGGTTCGCTCTGCAATCATTTTAATCTGATTACAAACTTCATCTAGTTTATTAGAATCCGTGCTTACCAATGAAATCCGTGCTTTTTGCGCCATTGTTTGTTTACTCCAAAAAATTTTTCAAAAGAAAAGATATAGAAGCCTATTTGGCTTCTTCTACTTCAAGACAGACTCCTGCGGCAACTGTTTGTCCCATATCACGAATAGCAAACCTTCCAAGTTGTGGAATCTTTTTGGCTGATTCGATAACCATTGGACGAGTTGGAACGATTTTTACAATTGCTGCATCCCCTGTTTTAATGAAATCAGGGTTTTCTTCTTTTGTTGCACCCGTCTTTGGATCGAGTTTCTTTAAAATTGCCTCGAAACGACATGCTACTTGAGCAGTGTAACAGTGGAAGACTGGTGTGTATCCTTTTGTGATAACACTTGGGTGATTTAAGACCATGATCTGTGCTGTGAATGATTTTGCAATTGTTGGTGGGTCGTTTATTGGTCCTGCGACATCTCCACGTCTGATTTCATTTTTTGCAACTCCACGTATGTTTACTCCAACGTTATCACCAGGTAATCCCTGACTTAAGGTTTCATGATGCATTTCAATAGTTTTTACTTCTCCAACAGCACCACCAGGTTTCATACTCGGCTTAAAAATAATTGACATACCAGGTTTCATAATACCTGTCTCAATTTTTCCAACTGGTACTGTTCCAACACCTTTAATTGTATATACATCCTGGATTGGCCAGCGAAGTGGTAACGATGTTGGTTTTTCTGGTTGTTTCAAATTGTCTATTGCTTTTAAAAGTGTTGGTCCAGTCCACCAAGTAAGTTTTCCTTTTTCTTTTATATTATCTGCTTTAAATGCTGAAACTGGGATATACTGGAGCATATCATCTTTATATCCAACGCTTTTTGCAAGTTTGTCAACTTCTGCCTTTACTTCTTCGTACTTGGCTTTGTCATATGGTGGATTAGTTGCATCCATTTGATTAATTGCAACAATCATTTGTTTTACACCAAGGGTACGTGCCAAAAACATATGCTCTTTTGTTTGTGCCATAATCCCATGCTGTACTGCTACAACAAGGACCGCTGCATCCGCTTGTGATGTACCAGTGATCATATTTTTAACGAAGTCACGATGACCAGGTGCATCTATAATTGTTACATAGTATTTATCAGTATCAAAACGTTTGTGTGCTACATCAATTGTAACCCCACGCTCACGTTCTTCTTTAAGATTGTCGAAAATCCATGCAAAAACAAAGCTTTCTTTACCTTTTGCTTTTGCTTCTTCTTTGAATTTTTCAACCATATGTGCTGAAAATTGTCCAGTTTGCAAAAGTGTTTGTCCAACTAATGTAGATTTTCCATGATCGACATGACCAATAATTACCAAATTCATGTGTGGTTTATCTGCCATAATATTTTTTCCTCCTTTTTAGACCTATTCATTTTTGTCTTATAGGTTTTTCTTTTTATATATATTTTTTAAATTTTGATAGCCGTATATGGTTCCTGTTTATAAGTTTTATTCTAGAAAAAAATAGAACTTTTAAGAGTGGGCTCGTTGAGATTCGAACTCAAGACCTCCGCCATGTCAAGGCATATTTTTTTGAAAAAGAAAAAAGCATTACTAAGGGCACACTTGAAGAATACCTCAAAATAATAGAGTTAAGTGGAGTAACAGAAGGACATATAAAAGAAGTTAAAAGCATTTTATCAAATTATGCCAGATATATAGAATATACAATTGATAAAAATAAAAGCATAATGTATTTTAAACAACTCAAAGACAGATTTGTTATTTCCTCATATAAGAAGAGAATGTATCAGATATTCAAATTTCTTAAACATTTAAATTTAGATGGTGTTTTGTTTTTAATGTGTTATACAAAGTGGTTTTTTATAAACCTTCATAGAAAAGTCATATACTTCTTCTGAAATAGGTTTTTACAAATATTACAATAATAACCCATATTTTTTCCCTCAAAACTACAATTTCAATTCTTTATCCATTTATTTAGTTTTTATTTCTCTAGCGTGGGTTTTGTAACTCACAGAAATTTTATGTTTTTTACCTTTCTTTCTATACTTTTCTTCTTCAGAAACCTCTAAATCCATCCCCTGGTTAACTAATCGTTCTAAACTAATTTTTTCAGTTTTTGTTGTCATTTTTCCTCCCTCAAACACAATTTCTAAACAATTGTTTGTTTAAAAACATCTCTTTTTAAAAAAAAAATGAGAAAAATATCAGATAAAGAAATAATGGTTTTAGATGACCATCTAATTTATTGGAGGGGCATCTGAATTAATACTCGGGAAAAAAATATTATCAAAGCCCATGCACAACCCATACCCAATGCTGTTAAAAATATTGTTAATGCAATAATCAAAAAATAATCGGCTTCCATAATACTAGGTGATAAAATCGCGAAAAGTGAGAGAAAATATAAACAAAGTTTTAAAAGGATTTTACACAGCGGTCTCATTGATAAGTTTATCCTACAAGTAGAACATGAACTAGCAGGATTATTATTTATCTTACTAATGATATCCCTTAACTTTTGAATATCTTCTAATTTATATGAAGAAATAATATGTTTTACCCTAATTTGTTCTCTGATCGGATTTATTTTTTTTTCTAAGTTGTTTTCAACTTGGTTGTATTCAATAGCGTTCACAACTGGAATCATCACCATTAAAAAAATAGTTAAAAAACTTCCAAACATAATTATTTTTTTATTCATCTTATTTCTCCATCAAACAAATATAAATTATATATTATATAAATATTTGCAAAATTGTTTACATTACTGATTAGTTTGTAATCGAGAAAAATATGGGTTATTGATTGGATTTGTGGAGGACTAAGAGGGATAGGAATAAGAGGAAATAATATACCAATCAACTCCCCACAATTAACATATATTGTGTATTGTTAATCTATAAACATTCTGAAAATGTATGGCAAATCCCGAATTATGATAAATGGTATTAATCTATCATAAATCCTTTTTATTCCTATGATATCGACTCAACAAAATAATGCGTTTAAATCCTGTTTCCACCAATACTAAGCGAAAATTAATATATCATATATGTATTATTAGTATGTCGATGATGTGTATGACCAAAACCAGGACGAATATATCAATCAATAAAGAATTATTGAAAAAAGCAAGAGAATACGACATAAACATAAGTGCGTTTGTAGAATACAATCTTAGGATATACTTCGCACAAATTGAGGGAAAAAATATCACTGGAAAAAGTAGTAATGGGCTCGTTGAGATTCGAACTCAAGACCTCCGCCATGTCAAGGCGACGTCATAACCAGCTAGACCACGAGCCCAACAATGTGTTTTTTAAAGCAGTGAAATAAACAACTGTTTTTTAAATGTTTCATTTCAGGCTTTTATCAGCATATACATTTTTTTAAGCTCTATATTAGTTTGTACATATGCATTTACATATATACCTACTAAAAATGATAATAAACATCAAATATATTCCCTTTCTTCCAAATAAAAAACAGAGAAGGGATGCACAATGGAAAGAAACAATATTGTAAAAAAAGAAGGACATAGCAATTTTTTAAATTTTTTTAAAAGAGAAGACAATGATGAATTCTCCTTTGTTGACTGGATGGATGAGTTACATAAAGATTTGTCTTCGTTTTGGGAAAATATGAATCACTAAAAAATTTATTTTTTTTAATTTTATTTTATAAAATTTTAAATATCTAAGTTTTTATTATCTATTATCATGAAATATAAAAATCCTAGACTAACTGTTGATGGTGCAATTGTTAGTGAAGATAAAATTCTTTTAATAAAAAGAAATAAGTTTCCTTTTAAAGATAGATGGGCTCTTCCAGGTGGATATGTTGAATATGGCGAAAAAGTTGAAGATGCTGTTATTCGTGAAGTTTTAGAAGAAACAGGGTTGAAAGTTGAAATTAAAAAGCTGTTTGGTGTTTATTCTGATCCCGATCGTGATCCTCGTGGGCATACTGTAACTATTGTATATTTAATGAATGCTATTGATGGTAAATTAGAAAGTGATGATGATGCATCAGATGTAAGATTTTTTGAACTAGAAAAACTTCCAGAGCTAGCATTTGATCATAAAAAAATAATAAATGATGTTATAAGGTGGTTGAAATAAATCATGTTTTGTGAGAAATGTAGAGCATTGATGTATCCTGATAAGGAATTCATGGTATGCCGGAAATGTGGTTTTAAAAAGGAAAAAAAAGGAAGTAATGTTGTTGTTTTAAAACAGAAGGAAAAAAATGTAACTTTTATTGAAGATAAAGCAAAAAGTAATGTTTTACCTAAAACAAAAGTGTTATGTGTTAAATGTGGTAACACTGAAGCGTATTGGATACTTCGTCAGATGAGAAGTAGTGATGAACCTGAGAGTAGGTTTTATACTTGTACTAAATGTGGTTATAAATGGAGGGAAGATTAAAAAAGCAAACTTTTATATATTAATTTACATATATTAATCTTAAAATATCCTATTATCGGGAGAAATTATATATGAATGATGCATTAAAGAAGGCAGTAGTATCAATATCTGTATTACTATTTCTCATATCAGCTATGAGTCCTACCTATGCTATGAGTATTAGTAACAATGCTAAAATTTTAGTAGAACCTCAACAAAAAATTATGACAATTTATAGAGTTGCACCTGATGGATCGATAACTCCTGTTGGAATAGATATTGCAGAAGAAACAGAAGATATTGGTAAATACTTAGAATCTAAATGTTCTGAACTTTTTGAGGAAGACATAGAAATGCAAACTCTTTTCCAGAAACTTCAATCTAAAGAAACTAAAGATAGTAACCTACCAGACAATATTGGATTAATTCGTATTAAATCATATGGAAGGGGATTCCATATTAAAACAAAAATAGACCTACTTAATAGTCAGTTTATATTCCTACGAATATTACTTGCGACTTTTTTAATTTCTCCTAAAAAGAGTTTAGTTGTAGGTTTTTACAAGGATGAAAAAGCAAATACCACTTTTTATCCCATTGTTCGATCTAAATCTATTCCAGATTCAGTAAAATATATACAAGGAAACCATACAATAATTGTAGGAAAATTTTATGGATATACAACATGGATAGGACGCTTTTCTTGTTTACTCTCAGAGTTATTCTTCAAAAAAGAACTACTTCCACATGCATTCTCAGGTGTAGGATTAGTAGTTTGTTATAAATCGGAACAATAATCAAAATAATACCGTCAGAATTATAAACAAAAAATGTATACAATTAATTTACCTAATTTAATTTATATTTATTATGAGTGATTGGGGAGGAAAAATATGTTTAATGCAAAAGTAAAATCTGAGGTACTTAAAGGGATAATAGACGTTGTATCACCACTTGTAAATGAAGTGAAATTTAATATCACACCAAAAGGTATATCTCTCAGGGCTGTTGATCCGGCTCATGTTGCAATGGTTGATCTTGAAATAAAAAGTGACGCTTTTGATGAATACAAAGCAACTAATATGGAACTAGGAATAGACATGGATAAATTCGCAAGTATCATACGTCTCTCCACAAGTAATGATATGGTTAATTTGGAATATGATGAAGACACGAATAGATTAATAATAAAAATAGGTAATCTTGTTCGTAAAATGGGTTTAATCGATACCACAGGTATGCCTGATCCTAAAATGCCTAATCTAAATCTCCCTGCAAAAGTTGTTTTAAAAGCATCTGAGCTAACACAAGGTGTCCGTGCATCAGAAACAGTTTCTGATCATCTAGCTTTAACTGTCAACAAAGACGACTTTGAATTGTTTGCAGAAGGTGATACAGACACAGTTAATCTTAAGCTTCCTAAAGATCTACTATTGGAACTTGATACAAATAGTAAATGTAAAAGCCTGTTTTCTATTGATTATTTCAGCAACATGATTAAACCAGTACGAGGCGATGACCCTATAACTATTATGATTGGTAATGATAACCCTATTCGAGTTGAATTTAATATCGCTGAAAACAAAGGTCATGTAACATATTTGCTTGCACCACGAATTGAATCAGAATAAAAAATTTCTTTTTTTAATTTCTTTCAAGGGAGGCTTTTTTATAATAAAAGAAGGAAAAAGAAAAAGATACATAGGTTTTATAATTAATACAAAAAATAATGAAAGAATAGATAAAAAAGAGTTGATTTCTGAAATTAAAAATCAATGTAAAAAAATGTTTGATAGAGATTATAAAAACCTTGGTTTATATCTTATAAAATACAATGACAAAGGTATGGGGATTATTAGATGCAAACATACTGAAAAAGAAAACACAATAAAACTTCTTTCAGATATTAAAAAAATAGGTATCATTAAAACAAAAATCAATACTGTTGCAACATCAGGTACTATTAAAACATTAATTCGTAAACATATGTCTGATTTTTAAAAAAACATTAATTTTTTTATATGTAATTATGCAGTTGTATATGCAGGTGAATAGCCTGCTAAGCGATAAGTTATTAAAAGAAATTTACATTTCTTTATGTTAGAAGTGGATGGGATGCAGATAGGAGATAACATCTTTACTCCTGAGAATATACGTCCTCTAGTAATGAGGAGTCTTAGGAGAAGCAGCGTACGAAAAAAAATTGCAGAATATCTTTTTGATATTAGTCCTAGTGGTAGCTATACTTCTGATATAGCATATAATGTTAAGACTACACCAACAAATGTAATTGGCGCAATCCGCGGTATGAATTCCAGATATCGTGATGATGAGTCACTAATTGGTCTTAACATAGTTGAACAAATTGAAGCTCATAAAAATGTTAAAATTTATCGTCTAACTGATTTTGGCAAAGAGATAGTAAATTCAATGAAAGAAAAAAGATAAAAAAAAAATCCAATTTTTTAGACTTCTAACATTATATCTTTTATATTAATTTTTAATTTGATTGCATGTTTTTTAAAATCTATTGCTTTTAATCTTCTATAAGATGAATTATAAAAAGTTATGTTTCTGAAATCCTATAAAAGTTCTAATTAGCTAATAAAACCATAAAAGCAGAAAGAGGTTATAAAAAATAATGTAATTCCACTTCTTAAAATATAAAGAGATTTTCTTTTTTCTGCGAGTAATAAATTAACTTATTGGTAAATTAGTCAAAGACATAAGTAGTTGGACACATCGAAGTTGAATTTTTTTCCTCCTAAGAATTGATCGATCTTCATCTGCATATTCTCGATGGTTGGAAAATAGGTGGAGTTTGTGACTGTAGCTCGTATTGTTCTCCAGCAG
>JALHTX010000352.1 GCA_022866015.1 Thermoplasmatota archaeon | reverse complement strand
TTTTAGCATATTTTTCAGAACAAACTAGTAAAAATGCGACTCCTCGTGTCATTAAACAACAGTCATACTTTTTAATAGGGTATGATATAAGACGAGAATTCATTACATCATCAACTGTAATATATTTATGTTCATTGCGATACCATTGAGCTTTAGGATTATCCATTGCATTATTTTTATTTTTAGCCGCGATGCTAGCAACATCTTCTTCAGTTACTTTGTTGTCTTTCATCCATTTGTTTGCCATTGCAGCATAGTAAATAGGATAGATTCCACCGACCATAAGCTCGTATCTAATATCTGATGCCATGGCAATAAATTCACTTCCTTGACTTTGTTTTACTGAGTCCATTGTTTCCCAACCAACAATACCAATAACATCATGATGACCTGACATTACTGCAAGTGCTGCTGCGTACAATGCAGAGCCACCGGTATTACCACCATTCTCAACACGAAAATGTGGGAGTCCAACAAGACCCAGATGATCATGGATAATCCATTCTGATGCAAGTTGATGTCCAAAATGTACTGAGAAGTGAGAATAAATCATTAAATCAAGATCTCTAAGAGAAAAATCAGGTATATCTTTTCTTGTTTCTCTTATGCATTCTGCTGCTCCGCCTTCTATACTTTCAAAACCAGTTGGTCCATAATCAAAAGGAGTTGTTGCTCCACCTACTATACAAACTTTTCTTGACATGTCTACCATCTCATCGACATGAGACGAAAAAATTTTGTTTAATTCCCCGTCTCACTAAAAAACCGTAATAAGGTAGTAATTGAAAAATTTTTTGTTTATTTTTTTTCGTTTATTGTCGTACAAAAATTTATTTTCCAATTACCATTCCTGTTGGGTCTATTTTTTTAAGAATCTTTAATTCATTCTTTGAAGGAGGCTTTGTAATAGATACCTCTTTGGGGATTATTATATCAAATCCACTATTTTCTTTGATCATATTAATAGTTACATTAGGATGAAGAGATATAAGTTTCATTTTTTTAGATTTTTCATCAAACCCAAAAACCCCTAGCTGTGTTATTATCCTGTATGGTCCACTGCCTTCTGGTAAACCTTTTTTTTCCCGCGAATCATATCCATCAAGATATCCTGGAGTTGTAAGAAAATCTACCTTTTCAACAAAACGGTTCTTATCTTGTCTCATGATTATTATCGTTTTATTACAAAGTGTACCCACATCATTTGCACCACCACTGCCAGGTAACCTAGTTTTTGGATGTTCATACGGACCAATAACAGTCGTGTTTATATTTCCATATTTATCTATCTGAGCAGCCCCTAAAAATCCATAATCAATATATCCTGCTTGAGCCATAGACATTGAATCATGCATACTTGATGCCGCAATAGCCATATGAAATGTTCTTGAGTCACCAACTGAAATTGGCAAGACAGGTATCTCAGGACCTATTCCTCCAGCCTCAAAAAATAAAAGTATATTTGGTGCATGGGTACGCTTTGCTAACATCGCGGCTATCATAGGTAAACCTGTTCCAACAAAAACAGATTTTTTATCCTCCAAGGTGTTTGATGCTACACAGGCAAGCATTTCTGTCGAAGAATACTCTTCTTTTGTTTTTTGTTTTCCATTAGTTTTTTTTATCCATGGTGCACTCATTGGCTCTTCTAATTTTTCTATTCTTTTTAACTGAGCTAACTTCTTTGATCCACCAATTAACTCTAAATAATCTTTAAATTCATCAATACCATAAACATATTTTTCTAAGTATTGTACAACTCCATCGTCTGTTTTTGAAAGTGATAACCATTCAGCAATATGTTCCTCATCAAAGAAATAAAGATACGGCATTTGACAAGGATGTGAACCAAAAGGTGCTTCTATAACAGCATCTACTAAATAATATGGTATAATAGTTTTGTATGGTTCTTCTCTAATAGTTTTAATATCAATGATTTCTTCAGTTGTTATAATTAAACGTCTGGCTGCCCTTGAAAGTTCAAAATCCTCAACAATAATACCATCAATTTGAGCATTTCCATATATGTCGCATCTTGGTACATGAATAACTGCTACATCAGGATAACAAGCAGGAAGTAAACAAATTGGTTTACCACTAAAAGGATCTTGTATAACCTTTGCCGAGCTTTTATTAAAAGTATCAGTACCAAGCATCACACTTGTAGGAATAAATGGCAATCCCATCATAGCAGCAAGGAATCGCCATTGATAACCAGCATTACTTATCTCACCAACAACCTTACATTTACCTGTTTCAACTGCCCTACGAGAAGAGGGGGATAACCCTCTAAGTTCATGTCCAAAAGAATACGCTACTTCAACTTTGTTTACACATCCCGATCCTACAAGAAGGTCAAGGTCATGAACTGCTGTTTTACCAGCTATTGTTAATTTTCGTTTTTTTTGTCTAATTATTTCATAAACTATTGGCATCGATACTCGAACATGACCAAAACCACCCATTGCTATCAGAGACTCATCTTTAATATATGTTGATACAGCTTCTCGTGCCGTCATCTTTTTATCTTTAAGTTCTCTATATTTATTTTTTTGAACCCAATGGCGATTAGTATCTGGGTCATGCCATCCGATGAGTTCACCGTTTCCTTCATTTAATATATTCATTTATTTTTCACATCCTAATAATCCAGCTGTAGTGTTATTACTCCCCAAATTTCTTATCTGTATTAAGTAAATATTAAAAAAATCATCGAAATCTTAAATCATTTTTTTTAGCTTTGTAAAAATTATATAAAAATATATGGCTGTGAAACTGTCTTAAACATGTGTTTGTAAAGATTTATTTATGTGGACTTGAAAATACGCCTTTATGGATTTTTTCTATAGAAATTTGAATGTTTAAGTTTTATGTTAAAAATCTGTCTGTGTGGCTGTTTTTTTTATGTATATACGAAAAACATAACCACACAAAAAATATGACCATAAGAAAACGTTCTTATGAGATATAAAAAAACTTATGAGTACATTATAATTATAAGACAAATATAGCCACATAAAAATATAGGAATATGAAAATATTGTTCATGTGGCATGAAAACACCTATATGGCGTTTTATTACCCTGTTTTTTACACACAATTATTTCTTCTTTTCACTCTATATTTTTTTAATAAATCTATCTTTTATTTAACTGGCTTATATTAAAAGTTTTTGTTCAGTTGCACTTTCATGGAATGAATCTTGTTATAGTTCCCGTAACTCAAAATCGTTCATTCATTAGTTAAGTATATTAATATATCTAATCAACAACCTGTATACTCTTGATGTTGGTGGTTATAAATACCATTATAAAAAATTTTTACGGTGTCATTAGACATTATATATTTTGTTTTTTTCAAGATAATTATGGTTTTAGTTTAGGGCGTCCCTGGTCATGGAAACCATTAAGTGGTTCATATGGGTTAAACGCTGGATCGCCATACAACGTGCGGACATAATACGTTGGGAGTTCTTGATCTATGCGTTTTTCTCCCCGTAATGCTTCACCTAGACTCCAATCGTCAACAATCAAGTGATTTTCCAATATTGTCAATCCTGACTCTTGGCCGGTTTCCCGTGTTGCACCGACAAACCCGTTACATCCTGCATGGAGCATTGTAAGTCCGATGTTCATTTGTGGTAGTAGCCCATCGGTTCGCCCCATTAGGCATGCAGAAGCAAGAAAATTACTTGGTTTTTCATACACCCAGTCTTTTGCATGGGCGACATCTACTGCTTTTGAGTATATATCATATCCATAGAGTGATGCGGGGAACCAAAACCAGTCTCCATGCCCAAGATATTCAATATAGTTTGCACCTGTGTAGACGTTTAAACATGTCGTTATTTGCCGGCTGTTCCGTAAGTCACCATACACGGTTGGTACAAACCCGTATTTTTTAATTTCTTTTGAATAGGGTATTTGGTGGAAGATTCCTCCAGTTTCACTAAATCCTTCTCCGAAGATGAAGCTGAATTGATGGTGCCAGTCTATTGGAGTAGCTGGTTGTCCACAGAGTTTTTCATAAAAGAACGTCCGTGCAATTAAGACTGAAACATCCTCTACATCCCAGCTGATTAGACGACCCACTGAAAGGCTTTCGTTAAGTGAATATGGGTTATCTGATGGCAATCCTCGGTCAGGGATATCTTCTTGTGAGGGGCCATAGTAGAACATCGGAATCATAGTGGTATCTGCAAGTATTGCAAGCCATGCTGGTCCATGTAGATATCCACTACGAAGCTGATGTGTTTCAAGGAGTTGTACCGTACGGTTGATTAGGCTTACTGTTTTGTTGACTTTTTCATTTGTGAATATGTGTAATGATTCATTATACCAAGGGCCAGTTCCTGATCCTGCGGCAGCGTGCACATAAGAGTCATCGATGAGTTC
This sequence comes from Thermoplasmatota archaeon, assembly GCA_022866015.1. Classification (GTDB taxonomy): domain Archaea; phylum Thermoplasmatota; class E2; order DHVEG-1; family DHVEG-1; genus PFL35. Next base: position 641 of record JALHTX010000352.1, on the reverse strand, counting down.
CCATGTCGTATTTGCAATGAGAAGACCACCATGTGCTGCGGTAAGATACGATGCCATCATGGAAAGCTTAGGAATTAGGGGAAGATGTGGTCGTGTTAGTGTGGTGATGGTGGCTGTTACTGTGATATCCGCATCGACGCGCGATATTCCTCGTTGGATGAAGAAACCGCCTTTTATCCCATTGTACACCGTGACAATAAGAGTATATTCTCCTGATGCGTTGCAGGTGAGTGTTTCAAGTTTTGTTTTTCCAATATCATATCCCATGCTATTAGCATAGGCAACAATTTGTCCTTGTGTATCAGTAAGGGTCATGAAGATGAGCGGATCGATAGAGGAGATTTTTCTAAGGAATGGTCTTCTTTTTTGGATGATCTCCCCAGAGATTTGTATATGGGTGATCCCATCGGGAACTGATATCAGATACTGTTGGGTATCATTTCCGCTGAGATCAATTTCTTTGCTTAGGATGATGATTTTTCTATTGGTTATATGATTAGTGAATTTTGTTTCGGTCGTATTGATGACCGTGGGTAGGAGAACATCTGCAGGGTTGGTCATAGTGAGGTAGTTGATTGTTCCGAATTGTTTTTTGATAATAGAAAGGATAGAATGAGTTATCGCTTCTTCATTGATGAGAT
>JALHTX010000351.1 GCA_022866015.1 Thermoplasmatota archaeon | reverse complement strand
GATTATAAAAATAAATATCTAAAATTATATGGGATCCTAGCAAGAACAATCGATTTATTTTTTCGTTTACCAAAATTTGATGTTTCTATTAGTATTCAAAATGGGATGAGTGGTCTTGTTTCAAAAGCCCGGGGTAAGACTTGCATTTTGTTTGATGATAACGATTACAGGGGTTTTATTGATGACATTTCCCTGAAATTATCTATGAAGGCTCACTCCTTGGCTGATTATTACATTGTTCCCAAATCGTGTTATAACAATTTCTTAAGATTTATCAAAGAAGATAAATTAATATCATTTGATGGATACAAAGAAGATATATCGCTTTCAGGTTTTAAACCAAATCCAAGTCATATTGAAAATATCCCATTTGATGAGTTCATTGTCATCCGACCTGAAGCATTAGATGCGGTATATATTAACGCAACAAGTATTGTTGATGATTTAATAAAAAAATTTAGGAAAGAAAACATAAACATAGTATTGCTTTCCAGAGATAAAACATCCACTGATATTATGCAAAAAGGTGTTTATATTCCAAAAGAAGCAGTAAATGGATTAGATCTATGTTATTATTCACAAGCGGTTTTAACCGGTTCTGGAACAATGGCACGAGAAGCAGCTTGCATGGGTATCCCTGCAGTATCATTTTTTCCAGGAAATAGTCTTCTTTCCGTTGATAAGCAATTAGTTGATGAAAAAAAAATGTATCATTCAAGAGATCCAAATGAGATTGTTGAATACGTGTTATCACAACAAAAGGAAAAAAAATCTTTGGATCTTACACGGTCAATCAAAGTAACTAATGAAGTAATAATGATTTTAAAAGATATTATTGATTTAAGCAGTGACATATGACTACACAAATAATATCCTCTTTGAAAAAGTTGGACAATTACCTACGATACAGTGGATTCAAAGGTTATGACCCTTATGATGCATTGAATTCACCAAAAATAAATAAAATCCAAAATCATTGGATAAAAATTCTATTCACTCAATTTTTTGTATACTCTCCCATCAATTTTCGTTCATTGTTTAAGGTTAAACCAGGTGTTAATCCTAAGGCATTGGGTCTTTTTCTTAGTGCGTATTGTAAAATGTATAAGAATAATTTGATTGATACGAATGATTTCACTGAGATTTCATCTAAACTCGAAAACTTATTATTTAAAACTAAATCCTCAGGGTATTCTGGATGTTGCTGGGGGTTTAATTTCGATTGGCAAGATATTATACGTTATGCCCCTAAAAAAACTCCCACCATTGTTATCTCATCCTTTATCGGTCAGAGTTTTCTTGATTTCTATGATGTCACAAAAGAAGAAAAATATCTAAAGGTCGCTGAAAGCATCACGCAGTTCATCCTAAAGGATCTCCATATCACCAGACTTGAACAAGGTATCTGTTTCAGTTACACCCCACTAGATTCCCATGTTGTCCATAATGCGAATTGTCTTGGAGCAGCATTTCTTACAAGAGTGTATAGCATTAATCATGATGAAATAGTATTAGATCATGCGAAGAAAGCATTTGATTTCACGATCTCCTGTCAACGAGACGATGGATCATGGGCCTATCGATTGAACCTGGAAACAGGAAAAGAACGGAATCAAATCGATTTTCATCAAGGATTCATCATTGATTCCTTATGCGATTATATAAAATATTCTGGAACTAACGATGAAACATACATGTTGAGTTTGATGAAAGCAGCGTCGTTCTATAAGAACAATCAGTTTCAATCCGATGGAAGAGCAAAATGGAGATTACCTAGAAAACATCCAGTAGACATTCATCATCTGGCGCAAGGGATCATATCCTTTAGTAAGATGTATGAACTCACAAAAGATGTTAAGTATTTAAACTATGCAAACAGAATTGCACAATGGACTATATGTAATATGCAGGATGAAAAAGGATTTTTTTATTATCAGAAATGGCCTCTTTTTACAAACAAAATAGCCTATATGCGGTGGGGTCAGGCGTGGATGATGTTGGCGCTATCTAAAATAATTTTCAATACTTATAAACTTGAGAAATTAAAATGATAGAACTTTATGGTGATTATGAATGAAACAAGCTCAATTGGATTATAAAAAAGGATTAATTAAAATTGAAGATGTACCATCACCTCAAATCAGAGATAATGGAATTCTTGTTCAGACAGCATATTCATTGATTAGTATTGGAACGGAAAAATCTACTC
>JALHTX010000350.1 GCA_022866015.1 Thermoplasmatota archaeon | reverse complement strand
GCGTGCCATCACCACCTGCAAGAATAGGCATAAACCATCCATTAATACCATTAGGATTTGTTAGATACCACGCACCACCACCCTGTGACTGTGTACCTAAAAGTTGTCCTGTTGTAGGGTCTGTTGGAAACGAGGAAATCCACCATTGATGACCTAAAAGCGGTAGATTAGACTGCCAAAGTAGTAATGAAAACATACTAATATTTGCAAGAAGCGCAGCCATAAGTATAACAGGTATATTAGATGCATAAATCAAACGAATAGGGTAACGCCCTATTGCTCCACGAACATTGCTATGTGCCAGTGGAAGTTCTATACGAGAAGATTCAGCATATACAACTACTAAGAATATGATAATCGTACTAATTAATGCTACTATAGAATTTTGAAATGCAGCATTACCAAGAAACATAGTTTGGTAATATTGACTAACTAAACCATCAAGACCAGCATTACTTGCAATATAATATGTACCAGGGATAACACCCGCAGGAGGATTACTCAAAGAAACAGCGTCTAAAGGCCTATAACCTGGTAACCAGTTAAACAAACCAGTAAATAAAGCCTGAGAGACACCAGCAGCAATAAACAATGATATACCTGAGCCAATACCCCATTTTGATATAAGCTCATCCATGAAAAACACTAAAATTGCACCAATTACAAGTTGTATAATAATTATAATATTAGCCCAATTCATTCCTACCATCCCAACAAAAGCATCACTTGGTTTAAGATAACCAAAGATTTGCGGAATTGCTTCAACAAAGATCATTAAAATTACAAGGATTTTTTGAACACCCTGATAAACTTGTTTATCCTCTTGTTTGGTAAGATCAAGTTTTATTATTTTTGCACCAGCAAACAATTGCAGAATAATAGATGCAGTAACAATAGGTCCAATACCAAGATGCATGATACTGCCAGATGCACCTGCCATTATGAAACGATACTGCGAAAACAAATCAATTACAGTTGATTGAAGACCATAAATAGTGATATTACAAAGTATATAATAAAGTACAAGACAAAATAAAGTCCAAAGTATTTTAGTCCTAAAATTAACATGTCCTTCTGGTTTAGAAACTGCAGGCCAATGCTCAATAAGTGGTTTAAGTACAAACAATCTGCTATTTTTTTCCTCTGCCATTTTACATTCCCAAATATTAAATCATATATTATTTATCTTCTATTTTTTCTTGAACTTTTGATTCAACGCTTTCTTCTTCAGAAATATCTTTTGAAGTTAGCAATATATCTCCGCCTTGTTCTTTGATTTTATCTATTGCTTTTTCAGATGCACTATTTACAGTAATTTTAAGTTTACTTTTTATTTGACCTGCGCCAAGAAGCTTATCATATCCTTCTTCTGTAAGATTAACTGTTTTTTTACCTGGAAATTTTTCTTCTATTTCTCCAACATTTATAGTTTTATCTTCTTTTAAAATATTCTGCGGTCTTTTAAAACCATGCACGCCAAAATGACCAGGCATGTACTTATTCATATACATGAATTTATGTTTACATAAACCGGCGTTACCTCTTCCTCCACGAAGTCCTGCTCCACGACCACCTTTTTTACCTTTACCATGTGTCATAGAGCCTCTGAATTTCTTGGTTTTTGTTCGTGCCATTTTACATCACTTTTCCATTAAATTTATAATTCTCAGGATAAGGCCTGATATAATTATATATTATATTGTTTTCGATTAATAGGTGTCACCCAGATAAAAAAACCCCTTTAATTACCTTTTGTTAGAATTCTAAGTAAGGTAATATCAAAAAAAACCACTTTTTTAGCATGAAAAGATTGGCTATGTTTAATTGGAAAACTATATTCTTTTGTAAAATCAATATCTCCTTTTAAGGAAGAAACCATTTTTTTAATAAAAGATATTGTTTTAGTTAAATGAAGAGAATAAATAACATTTGCTTTTTCAAATGCTTTCTCAATAAACCTTCTATCTGCATTAATATTGCTTTTTTGCGCTCCAAATGGTGGGTTCATAATAACAGTATCGCATAAAATATCCACATCTTTTATATCTTTTACAATAAAATCAATCTTAAGTTTATTTTCATCTGCAAACTTTTTAGCAGTTTTTATAGCATCCTCATCAAAATCAATGCCTGTTACTTGTTTTGCACCTAAAATACATGCGCCTATTGAAAAAATACCAGTGCCACAACCTAAATCTAAAACTATTTTATTTTCTATATCTCCCATTTGGTACGCAATAAAAATAATATCTGCTACAATACCTGCAGGGGTAAAGTATTGTTCTAAACCAGGTTTTGGTTTTTCAAAATCCGGTATTTTTTGTAAGAATATTTCAAGTTCTTTTTTCTTCATAATTCTATTCTTAATATAAAAAATAAGTTAATAACACTTGTTTTTTGCCGTAAGTTTTATTTGCTATACTTTGTTTAGTGGCGCATTATCGGGCTTGTAGATCAGTTCGGAAGATCGCCTCCTTGGCATGGAGGAGGCCTCGGGTTCAAATCCCGACAAGTCCATTTTATGGATAGGTTTGTATATCAATAAAAAAAACAAAAAATATTTCTTATTAAAAAATAATTATTTTATTTATTAACCACATTATTTATTAACCACAATAAGATTTATATAGATATCATATATATTATTTTTTACTTTTAGCTTATAAAAATTGCTAACTATAGATTGATAAATATGATGCGAACTAAGGTTGTTAATGATTCAACGGATCTTGTACCTTTACTTAGAGCATTTGATAATAAAGTGAAAAAAGAGGTTTTTTCTGAGCTTTTACAAGATTGGAAACCAATGAGTGACATTATTAAGAGATATGGCAATGATGGTGCGGATGCACTTGAGTATTTTGATAAAATGAAACTTGTGGAAACAAAATGGACTACACCTGAAGAAGGAATTGAAGGTCATCCTCAGAAAAAATATCGTTCGTATTATTCTGCTTTTAACATCAATATTTCTTGCCCTGTTAATGAAATAAGCGAAATTTTTACTGTTGCAAGTTTGAATGCTAAAGAATTTAAAAAACTTGAAAATGAAATTTTTACTTATATAGGTGAGGATGGTAAGTTTGGTAACATGGTTGCAGAAAACTTCAACTTATCAAATCTTGCACTTAAAGGACTTGTTAAAAGAAGTAACAAATTTTGCTATAAAGGTTTAAAACTTAGTCGTAGAGACTAAATTTTTTACTATATTTTTTAAACAAGATCTGCATTTCTTTTCTTTGTTATTTTATGGTTTATGAAATTATTCTTCAGAGTCTTTGGTTTATACTCCCTGCATATATTGCTAACGGTTGTGCAGCACTTTTAGGTGGGGGAACGCCTATTGATTTTGGTAAAAATTACAAGGATGGAAAAAGAATACTTGGTGATGGTAAAACTTGGCGAGGTCTAATCCTTGGTACTCTTTTTGGCATGATTGGTGGTTTTGGTCTTTCTGTTGCAGCAAAAATAATCACTCCTACTGAGTATAATTTTATTGCTTTTGAAAAACTCGATTTTACAGGTTTTCCTATTATGATTCCAATTGTTTTTTCTATATGTTTTGGTGCGCTTTTTGGGGATATGGTTAAAAGTTTTTTTAAAAGACGCCGTGGTATAGAACGTGGTAAGGATTGGATTCCTTTTGATCAAATTGATTTTATTCTTGGTGTTTTGTTTATAACTTTTATAGTATCAATTTTTTTACAGATTGCTAGTTTAACAAAGGGTAATTGGTTTTTTGATACTTTTAGTATTTGGCATATTGTTTTTCTTTTATTTATTACACCTTTTTTTCATGTCCTTGGTAATTTTCTTAACAATAAAAGAAAAGCTAGAGTTTCTGATAAACAATTTTATTAAATAGATATGTTTTTTTATTTTATAAGGCAGGTGATTTCTGTATTGTGTCTGAAAAATCTATGAATGAGGAGCTTAAACGTTGGATTCAAGAATCTAAAAAAGATGTTAAATCCTTGGAAGAAAATAAAGATAAGGATATGAAAAAACCATCTGGTAAATGCCAGATTTGTGGCGAAAAAACGGCTGAACATATTTGTATTAAATGTGAGAAATTTGTTTGTAAATCTTGTTATTTTAAAATTATTGGTATTTGTAAAAAATGTGTACCTTCTAGTATTTCTGAGAAATGGGATGGTTCTTGTCCTAATTAGGAAAAGTAACTAGGTGTTGAATGGTTAGATTAATCTTTCTTTTTTTGATCTTTTTTAATCCTTAATCCTTCTAAATATAAGCTTAACATTGCTCGTGCGGTTCTCCAGCTACTTGAATATATTGGTACTCCTGCTGATTTAAGATCAAGGACTAAGTCTTCATATTCTCGCCCACCTACCCACGTTGCAAGTATTGGTTTTTTGAATTCCTCATGTAATTTTCTTTCCCGTATCATTTTTAGTATTGCTCCAGTGAATTCTTCAGGTCTTGCGTATCCGCCATGTACACTTGCCACTATTACTCCATCTATATTTCTGTCTTCTAAAAGTGCACGTGTTGCTGTTTCGTATCTATAGAAATCTGCATCTGCTATTACATCAATTGGATTATTTGGTACTATTAGATTAGGTAATATCTCGTCTATTTTTTTGAATGTTTTAGTTGAAAGTTTTGGTATTACTAGACCTTGTTCTTCGCATGCATCTGTCAGCATAATTCCAAGTCCTCCGCCGTTTGTTACGATTCCAATGCGGTTCCCTAAGGCTGGTGGTTGTCCGTTTAGTGCTTTTGCCATATCAAATAGCTCTACTATATCTCTGCAGCGTATGCCTCCTGCTTGTTTTATAGCAGCACTATATATATTATCACTGCCTGCCATGCTACCTGTGTGTGATGCTGTTGCGCGTGCTCCTGCTGTGCTTCTTCCAGCTTTTACTACAAGAACTGGTTTGTTGCATCTTTTTATTGCATTCATGAATTCTCTACCATCTTTTACTGCTTCGATATAGAGTCCTATTACTTTTGTTTCAGGATCATTTGCAAAATAATCTATGAGGTCATCATCATCGATATCAATTTTGTTTCCAACACCTACTATTTTTGAAACACCCATATATTCGTTGTTTGCAATATATATCATACCTATTCCCAGTGCTCCACTCTGGCTAATTAAGGCTATGCTTCCTTTACGAGGATTTCCATAAACAAAACTTGCATCAAGACCTATAGATGCATTTTTGTAACCCATAACATTTGGTCCTAATACCCTCATTTTTGAGTCTTTTATTATAGTTTTAAGTTCATTTTCTAGGTCGTGATTTCCTATTTCACTAAAACCTGAGGAGATTATTATTACATTTTTTACGTTTTTTTCTTTGCAATCTTTTAAAATTCTTGGAACGATTGCTGCTGGAACAGAAATAAGCACGAGATCTATGTTACCCTCGACATCTGTTACTTTTTTGTAGCATTTTAGACCAAGTATTGATTCTTCTTTTGGATTTATAGGATATATCTTACATTGGTAATCAGAAATTAGTAAGTTTTTAAGTGCCGAATGTCCTATTTTTCTTGAGTCTTTACTTGCGCCAACTACTGCAATTGTTTTTGGCTTGAAAAATGTTTCAAGGTTTTTTGTCATATTTTTTCAACCTTTGTTTTTTGTATGAAGGATTATATATTATTATTTAAATCTCTTCATACTACTAAACTACTTATAAAAGAGAAATATTTTTTATTTTTCTGCAGTTAAAAATGGATTAAATATATTTTTTCATTATATCAATTACTTGACTACTATTCTCTGCTTTTCTATAATCTTCAAGTGGCTCTTTATTTAAAACAAGAAAATTAGGTCCCCATTTATACAAATTAATTATTTTTTCAGCAGTTTCAACATCATCAAGGATATATAATGCAGCAGCAAATGCCTCCAATGTTGAAAGTTTGAAAGGTTTACCATAATTTACAGAATTCGCGGCAACAACAAATGGAAGTGCTCTAGAATTATTTCTTTTGTCTAAATAATCAAAACTATTTTCAGCATTTTCCCAGGAACAATCCACAGCAAGAATACCATTTTTTAAGGCGATTTTTTTATCCTCTGGTGATAAACTTTTTTTTGAAAAAGGATTTAATAAAATAGCATCCCTTGGTGTTCTTTTAATATTATTTTCAAGTTTTACAAAACCAAATTTAAAAAGTTTTTTAGCAGTACATTTCTTTGGGTCATCCTCATTTGCATGATAAACAAATAATTTTATATTACTCATTTTTACCAATCTCTAAATCAAACACGTAATGACTAATACCTGGTGCAAAAGATTTTACTTTTATGTATCTTAATAAATTAACATTTAACCGAAATTTTCTAGCTTCGTTATTAATATGGTCCATGGTTATATTTGGTACATCTTCATCAGGGAATTTATCATGAAAATGTATTATACCATAATTGTTTCTAAGGCATCTGAAAGCAGCTGGTAAAAAACTAATAGTTGTACCAAAATAGCCCATAATTACTCTATCAGCAATATCAATTGGAGCAACTTCTCTGTTATCACCTGATAATGGTTCAACAATTGAATTAACATTATTTAAAGAAACATTTTCACAGAGGAAATCATAGGAAATAGGGTTTTTCTCACAAGCATAAATCTTTTTAGGTTTGCTATGAACCGCTATTGGTAAAGTAAAATAACCAATACCCGCAAATAGATCAACAACTACTTCACCGGGCTTTGAAATATTAGCCATGCGTATGCGTTCATTCATATTTCCTGATGAAAACATAATCTTTTGAGGATTCAGTTTAAATCTAACACCATTTTCTTTATGGATTGTAACGGTGTTATTTGAACCAAAAATAACTTCCGTATTAGGTTCTCTAAGTTCTCCTGATATTCCCCCGATATCATTTAAGACAGATTTGCATTCTAGAACATGAGCATAAACTTCTCCGATAATTTTTTTATGATTTTTTAGTAATTTAGGTAATGCAATTATTAAAATGTCACCATTTTTCTCCCATTTGTTGGGCAGATATGTATTCAAATTAGCAGGAATTTTAGTTTCAAGTTTATTGGTTATTTCATCAAATGGATTTAAAACCATAATTAAACCCATTAAAAAATAATAGTTTAAATAAAGTTTGTTATTGACAGGATTATTTAGGAAAAACGCTTATTTCAATCTCACTACTGATTGATTTTAGCCCCAGGTGTTCAAATCCCTTCCCCCTGCTGTTAAAATACATAAAAAAATATAATTATATACTATAAAACTTATTATAATAGGAAAAAGGGGGAAAGTAATGAATAAAAAATTATCTCAAATAATAACACTTTTTCTCTGTTGTATTTTATTTGCTATATCCTTTTCTGGTTGTATTGAACAAAAACAAAAATTAGAGGAATTTAAAGAAACATTATTACCAGAAGTTAAATTGGACCAACCTTCTATTCTTCCTGATTGGAAAGATGGAGAATATCACAATTACTTTGGCACCACGAAAATGCTGAATGGTTTCAATGATAAATACCCTGATTTAGTAGATGTATTTTCCATTGGTAAGAGTGTTCTTGGAAAAAATATTTGGTGCATCAGGATAACCAATGAGAAGACCAATACGAGAAAATCGTCTTGTCTTATAGATGGGTGTATCCATGGTGAGGAATGGGAAGGGGGAGAGGCGTGTTTGTATCTTGCTGAGTATCTTCTTATGAACTTTGGTACAAATGAGACAATAACTAACATTCTTAATTCATCTGAAGTGTACCTCATTCCTTTATTCAATCCTGATGGACGACAGGACGATTCCAGATATAATGATAATGGTATAGATTTGAATCGTAATTTTGATATTGATTTTGGGAGAATAAGAGGAACTGCGATACCTTTAGGGAAATTATTTGGTCGGATTAAAATCCCATATATTGATACCTCTCGTTTAAACAAATGGTTCCCAAAACTAGTTCCGTGGAGGCTCTTTAATTGTGGTCGTCATCCTTTTTCCGAACCAGAAACTCAAGCATTTAGAGATTTTGAGAGAGAACTTAAAAATGATGATTTTTCTTTTTATGTGAATTGTCATACTGCCTGGCACACTTTTTCAGGTCCTTGGGATGCGTTTAAACCTCCTTTTGAGATATCAAAACAGGAACAATATATCTTTGATTATGCAGTAAATTGGGTTGCTGAGAATACAGAATATGAAACAATTGAGGAAGAATCGGATGTTTATTTTAAATGTAGTGGTGAAGCATCAGACTGGTGTTTCAAAGAATTTCGCATCCCATCATTTGGATTTGAACTTTTATCTGTGGATTATGATGCATTTTACGGTGAAAAAAAACATGACCATCTTGTCCACTGGATGGAAACAACCCTTCCAGTTTTCATGTATCTCCTTGTAAACATTGATAATCTGCGTCAATGGAAAACACCTGATATTCAGCCACCGTTGCCTGATAGGGTGCCGCCAGAACCTCTAAAGTAATTTCTGATTACATAAATTAACAGGAGAAAATTATATTTTTTAATATTAAAGTGGTGTTCAAATCCCTTCCCCTG
>JALHTX010000349.1 GCA_022866015.1 Thermoplasmatota archaeon | reverse complement strand
TGTTTTACACGTACATTAAACTTCATACTGCATCCCATCCACCTTCTTATGGATGGAGAAAAGCAGATGAAAATTTATTGGTGTTGTGCTGATTACAGGAGTTAACCTAAAAAAAATCTAATCTGACAATGTCAAGTTAATTAATAACTCTTTTTTTTCTCCTGTTGATATAAAAAAGAACATACTTATAAAAAGTTGTTTTGAAATTGCAGTTGAGGGAGGAAAAATATAGGTTGAATCTATTTATAATAAAATATCAAATGCTGAAAAACAAGTTTCAGAAAGATAAAGGAAATTATCATGAAATTACAACAAGAAAACAAAAAATTAAATGAGAAATTAAGTAAAAATAGCATGACTTATCAATAGTACTACTGATATCATATAGGAGATATATAGATAACAATAACCGATATCAAAAAGTATTGGTATATATCTTTCTCCTTATATTTTGGATATCGTAATCTATCAATCACCGATATCGTTTTATAATTAGGATAGATACGGCACTAATATCTTTAAAAACAGTTGATTTTAATAGAGGTGATAATTGAAATGAGTATTAACGCAGATAAAGTCCATGAAACACTTTCGAAATACATTATTGTAGACGGTTTTGATTTTGTACTTGATCTTAAAAAAAGTCATGGATGTCAAATATATGATTCTCGTAGTGGTAAATATTACTTAGATGGATTCTCATTTTTTGCATCAGCACCTCTTGGTTGTAATCATCCTGCACTTTACAATCCAAAGTTTATTAAAAAAATTGGTGAAGTTGCTGTAAATAACCCAACAAACTCTGATATATATACTCAAGAAATGGCAGAGTTTATTGACTACTTTGGTAAAAACGCGATGCCGAATTGCTTTAAGCATCTATTTTTTATTAGTGGTGGAGCACTTGCAATAGAAAATGGACTTAAAACAGCTTTTGACTGGAAAATACGTAAAAACTTTGAGCGTGGTAAAAAAGAAGAACTTGGAAACCAGGTTATTCATTTTAAGGAGGCTTTTCACGGGCGTACTGGTTACACGCTTTGTATGACAAATACTTTTAATCTTAATAAAATTAAATATTTTCCAAAGTTTAAATGGCCACGAATTACTAATCCAAAGATAACTTTTCCATTAAACCCAGAAAATATTAGAACTGTTGAAGACTTAGAAAAAAAAGCAGTATCTGAAATAAAACAAGCAGTTTCTGAGAATCCTGACGATATAGCTGCTTTAATCATTGAACCTATTCAAGGCGAGGGAGGTGATAATCATTTCAGAACAGAGTTTTTTAAAAAACTTAGAAAACTTTGTGATGAACATGAAATGATGTTTATTGTAGATGAAGTTCAATCTGGTGTAGGTCTTACAGGTAAAATGTGGGCATATGAGCATCATGATGTTAAGCCAGATATTCTTGCTTTTGGTAAAAAAACCCAGGTCTGTGGTATAATGGTAAATAATCGTGTTGATGAAATCAAAGATAATGTTTTTCAGGTTCCCAGTAGACTTAACTCTACATGGGGTGGAAACCTAGTTGATATGGTTAGATCTCAGAAATATCTTGAAGTAATTAAAGAAGAAAAACTTGTTAAAAATGCTGAAATCCAAGGGAAACGTTTACTCGCAGGTCTTGTTGAATTATCACAAAAATATGTTACGAAAATATCAAATCCTCGGGGTAAGGGACTTATGTGTGCTTTTGATTGTGTTTCTGCTGAAAAAAGGGATGAACTTAAGAAAAAATTGTATGCAAATGATCTTATCCTTATTGGTTGCGGGGAAAAAACTATTAGATTCCGTCCACCACTAGTGATTTCTTCTGAAGAGATAGATAAAATATTGTCTATTATTCACAATGCGCTAAAAACCTTCTAATACATTATAAAATTAAATTTTTGATTAGAATTAAGAAGAAATCTTAGCCATTATAAAAGATAAAACTTCTTTAATTTTAACTCTATCTTGTTTAGTAGTATCTCTATCACGTACAGTAACAGCATTATCATTTATTGAATCATGATCAACTGTTATACAAAAAGGTGTTCCAATCTCATCCATACGTGCATAACGCCTTCCAATTGTACCGCCTTCATCATAATAAGTAGAAATTCCAGAGGTTCTTAAATCAGAATCTAATTTTTTTGCAATGTTTATCAATTTTTTATCGCCAATCAGAGGGAAAATACCAACTTTTACAGGAGCAACAACTGGATTGAGTTTTAAAATACGATATTCTTCATCACTTTTTTTTCCCTCAGAATAACTATGCTCTAGAATCATATACAAAATACGATCTATACCATAAGACGGCTCAATAACATGAGGTACAAATCTTTCACCCATAATTTTTTCTTCTGTCTCAACAATCTTATAACAATCAGTTGGAATTTTGATTTTTTCACCATCAACATTTAAAATAATTTCTTTATCCTTTTTAACATCAATTTTTTCAAGTAAATCTTTTATTTTACCTGCTTTATTTTTAAAAAGCGGGCCAAGTTTACCCATATCAGCAACAACTTTTTTCACATTTACAGTTTTTGGTTCATCAAACTTACGAAGAGCATACATATCATTTCCAGATGACTCAATATGTGATTTTATATCATATGCAGACCGGTCAGCAATTCCAACGCACTCAACCCATCCAAAGCGCTCACTGTAAAGTTCTGCATCCCAGCATTCTGTTGCATAATGAGCAAGTTCATCATCACCGTGTTTTCTAAAACGAAACTTTTCAGGATCTATACCAACATCTAGTAAAAACTCTTGAGTAAGGCACATATAGTAAGCAAGAGCCTGATTATTTACCACTCCTTGTTTTACAGCTTTTTCGACCGAAAATTTCATTTCTTTTTTATTATCAAACAAAAAAAGTGTTTTATTTTTTACACTATCAAAATCAGGATGAGATTTATCTTTTGGGTCAAAAAATACTTCGGCTTCAGCCATGTTAAATTCACGCTGACGGATTATTCCCTGTCTAGGTGATATCTCATTTCTGTATCCTTTTCCAATTTGAACTACACCAAATGGTAGTTTTTCTCTTGCATAACGATAAAGAAGATGAAAATTGGTGAAAATGCCTTGGGCAGTCTCTGGTCTTAAAAAAGCATCACGGGTATTTCCAACTCCAATTTTTGTTGAAAACATTAAATTTACAGGATACGGATTTTTTAGTATTTCACCGCAGTTTGGACATTTTACTTTTCCTTCTTTTGCTTCTTTCTCTGGATCACCTTTTTCTACAAGTCCTTCTAGTTTAAATGATTGTTTGCATTTTTTACAATCAACTGTAAGATCAGTAAATTCATTGGTATGACCTGATGCTTTTAAAACTTCATAAAGAGTAACTGTTGGCGTGTTTATTTCAATGCAGTTGTCTTTTAAAAGATAATATTTCCTCCATAGGTTTTCAATGTTGTTTTTAAGCTGAGCACCTAGTGGTCCATAATCATAAAAACCAGCAACACCACCATAGATTTCAAATGAAGGATAAATAAAACCTCTTCTTTTGGCAAGCGTCATTATTTTATCAAAGATATCTTGTGGCATGAATATTAGTCTCCGCTAACCAAGTAATTAAAAAAGTATATAATATAAAAGAATTTAAAACCAGCAGGCCATGAGATCAATATCTGTGACCATTCCAAGTAATCTGTTATCAGAATCGACAACTGGTATATTGCTTATTTTGTTTTTAATCATTTTTTCAGCAACTTCGTGTATTGGTGTGTTTTTTGTAGCCTTTATAACGTCACCAACCATAATTTGTTTTACTGGTACTGGTGGTAGTGCTACTTCAGAGGTTGTATAGTGAAGTCTTACTGTGTCTCTTATTCCTTCCCAAGTCCATTCATCTTCGTCTCCACCCATGCCCATATCAGAGTGTGAAACGCTTTCTTTTATGTGACTTAATTTGAACAAATCTCCATCTGTGACTATTCCGCATAATTTTCTATCATCGTCTAAAACAGGTAAAGCATTCTCACGGGTGACACTGATAATTTCCATTATAATATTAATTGGTGTTTCCTGATAAACAGGTACTACTAGGCTTGTAAAATAATGCTCTATTACTTCATCGATTTCATCGGGAAGTTTTTTTAAGATATCAGTTGGGCTTATGATACCTACTAAGTTATTTCTGTTGTTAAGAACAGGTAAACCATGGATTCTGTGTTCATATAAAAGTTTAGCAGCATCCTTTACATCTTGATCTATTTTAACAGATTCAAATTCTTTGGTCATAAACAGTGCAAGTTGATCTTCATCATGGTTTCTAAAAATATCTGATCTGGTTAAAACACCAACTACGTTTTTGGTGTCTTTTTTAAGTATAGGCATACCTGAAACATTATGTTTGGCAAGAATTTTTAAAGCAACTTTAACAGTACCTGGTACATATCCAACAATTAACTCTTTTGACATTACATCTTCGATTTTCACTTTAACACCCCTCTTCTTCTATTTATTTAAGATAAACAAAGGCTTAAATGTTTTTTTATCTAAGACAACAAAGTCTGCCTTTAAGTTGGAATCAAGAATGCCGCATTCCTGATTTAAAGCTTTCCTTGCAATATATGTACTAGTATGGAGTAATTCGTGCATTGAAAATAAATTTGTTTTTTGTTTAATAAAAAATATTTCATCTAAAATCGATGGGTTATTTAACATCGAATTATCAGTTCCAATAAGAAAAGTTGTATCTGTTTTTTTAATGAGTTTATAATTTGGTTGAATACCAAAAAAATAATTGGAGCGAGGACAAATAATAACAGATATATTATTTTCTTTAACTTTAATAAAATCAGATTCTGTAGCTTTAATCATATGAACTAAAAAGTCAGGTTTTAAATCAAGAATAATATCAATATCTTCTCTGACACGTTCAGATGCATGAAGACCAAACATTTTATTCTTTTTTTTAACATGTTTTACAATTTTTACAATTTCAGGATATTCCCAGTCAGAAATACTACTTAAACCTATACCATTGGAAAAATTTAACAAATTATTAATCTCTTTAGAATTATATTTTAAATTGTTGGGTCTTGAAAAAATAATAGGTGAAATATTTTGGTTTTTCAAGGCAAGATTAAGAAGATTTAAACCATCGATTCCTCCCTCTCTAAAATCACAAAAAATAGATACCCCTGATTTTTTCATCTCATAAATAGAATCTATCATACCATTTACTATTTCTTCATTAGAGGTACTACTTAGTAATCTATGTTTTAAACCGTTTGGAGGACCAACAAGGGTTTCTATATTTCTTGGGAGTTTAGCATGTTTCTTTTTAATAAAAGAATCACCAATGTGAATATGTGCGTTTACAAAACCTGGAACAATTAATCCTTTTACAACTGGTTTTTTAGGACAAGTGCCTTTCTCTGTTGTAATTATTTTATTTTTTTCAAAACTAATATATCCTTTTTGAAAACCATCAATTGTTAGAATTTCTCCTGAAGCAAATTCCATTGAAAAAAGAAATAAAGAAGTGGTGTTTAAATCTTCACCTTATTTCATTGTTTTAACCCATTCATATACGGGTTCAACTAGTTTTTTAATTCGTTCTTTTTCTTTGTTCATAGGTGATGGTTTCCAATTATCTATGGGTTCAAAATGAAAATCTGTTACTGCACCAATGCGTTCCTCTTTTGGTTTAAATACAATTTTTAATGGCATACCAAATTCTACATCCCATGGTTTAATTTTATGTAGTTCATTTGCAATAGCTACTTTGCTGTCTCCTATTATTGCATAAATAAGGACAATTGGTAGTCGTTTAAGTGATGATCGTCCACTCCATCCTGCAACAGTCCAAGTGTGAACCTTTGCAGTAAGTGGCATTTCAACCCATTTTGTGTGTTCAAGGTTGCAGTTAAGACGCCAGCAATGAGTACGAGCAGGTACCCAGGTATCATTGCATATTGGACAGTATGTACCCATTATTTTTCCGTCTAATAATCCTTTGAAAAATGGGCTGTTCCAACCGTGTCTAATAGTGTAAAGTTGATCATAATGAAGGAATTGATTCATTACTTTTCCGTCATCTGAGATTTCATGGCCAACAAATGCAAGACCTGTTTCTTTAACATCATTAGGTCTGTATGTTTTTTTCTCGGTAAAATTTGGTTCATCTGCAAATTTCTTTTTCTTTTTAATTATTTGTTGGCCACTCATTACTTTCCCCTCCTTAGAATAAAGTTAGAAATACTAGTACCTGTTCCAGCATGACTATTTACAATTCCACATTCTGCATCAGCAACCTCTGTTTTTTTACTTAGATGTTTCTTTGGTATCATACCTGATAATTGGTAAAAACATTCAATTGTACTCATAATACCTGTTGCTCCAACAGGATGGCCGTAACCCATTAGTCCACCACCTGGGTTCATAGGTATCTGTCCATGCATATGTGTACTTTCATCTCTTAGAAATTGTGCAATAGTGTTTTCATCAGCTAAACCAAGGGCTTTGTATATCTGGGCTTCAGAAGTACTAAATGCATCATGTATCTCACCAAAATCAATTTCTTTTTTTGGGTTTTTAATCCCTGCCATTTTATATGCTTGTTCCGCGGAGTTACGGCATGCGCCAAACTCAGTCATCTCTGGATAATTGGGTTCATAACGTTCAGTCCAACCTGGATTATTCAGGCGGTCCCCTGCTCTAATAGTACAACTTGAAAGTCCATTTCCATCAATTGTACAATATCCATCTGGGTTTACTTTTTTAGCGTATTCTTCAGAACAAACTAGTAAAAATGCGACTCCTCGTGTCATTAAACAACAGTCATACTTTTTAATAGGGTATGATATAAGCCGTGAATTCATCACATCATCAACTGTAATATATTTGTGTTCATTACGGTACCATTGAGCTTTAGGATTATCCATAGCATTATTTCTATTTTTAGCACCAATGCTTGCTACATCCTCTTCTTTAACCTTGTTGTCTTTCATCCATTTGTTTGCCATTGCAGCATAGTAGATAGGATAGATTCCACCGACCATAAGCTCGTATCTAATATCTGATGCCATGGCAATAAATTCAGCTCCTTGACTTTGTGATACTGAATCCATTGTCTCCCAGCCAACAATACCAATAACGTCATGATGACCAGACATTACTGAAAGCGCTGCTGCATATAACGCGGAGCCGCCAGTATTACCACCATTTTCAACACGGAAATGTGGGAGTCCGACAAGCCCTAGATGATCATGAATGATCCATTCTGGAGCAAGTTGATGACCGAAATGCACAGAGAAATTAGAATAAATCGTGAGATTAATGCAAAAAATCGATAAACTTTGGTTTATACTTTAATAAAAATTTCAGTTTCAAACTTTAAAAATTCATTTCATTTTAGTTTAATAGTGTATTTAAAATAATTAAAAAAATTGCAAAGGATAAAAGAATCATAGCAATAACCCAGCTGGGTAAAGTAATAGTTTTACTCTGAACTATAACCATACTTATATAAATTATCAATGGAATAATAATATAATAATTTATACTTGTGAGAAGCTTTTTTAAATTAAATTTAATGATGATTGTTTTTGTCATTGATTAACCACCCAATCTTTAGTCTACAATACTACGTTTTTCGAATTGAAAAATTTTTTGTTTATTTTTTTTCGTTTATTGCCGTATAAAAATTTATTTTCCAATCACCATTCCAGCTGGATCTATTTTTTTAAGTATTTTTAGTTCATCTTTTGAAGGAGGCTTTGTAATTGATACATCTTTAGGAATTATTATATCAAATCCACTGTTTTCTTTGATCATCTCAATAGTTACATTAGGATGAAGGGACACAAGTTTCATTTTTTTAGATTTTTCATCAAACCCAAAAACCCCTAGCTGTGTTATTACCCTATATGGACCACTGCCATCTGGTAAACCTTTTTTTTCTCGTGAGTTATATCCATCAAGATATCCTGGAGTTGTTAGAAAATCTACTTTTTCAACAAAACGATTTTTATCTTGTCTCATGATAATTATTGTTTTATTGCATAGTGTGCCAACATCATTTGCTCCGCCGCTACCGGGTAATCTAGTTTTTGGATGTTCATAGGGCCCAATAACAGTCGTGTTTATATTTCCATATTTATCTATCTGAGCAGCCCCTAAAAATCCATAATCGATATATCCTGCTTGAGCCATTGACATTGAATCATGCATACTTGATGCCGCGATAGCCATATAAAACGTCCTTGAGTCGCCAACTGAAATTGGCAAGACTGGTATCTCAGGGCCTATTCCTCCAGCCTCAAAAAACAATAGTAAATTTGGTGCATGGGTACGCTTGGCTAGCATCGCTGCTATCATAGGTAAGCCTGTTCCTACAAAAACAGATTTTCTGTCCTCTAAGGTGTTTGATGCTACACATGCAAGCATTTCTGTTGAAGAATACTCTTCTTTTATTTTTTGTTTTCCATTAATTTTTTTATCCATGGTGCACTCATTGGTTCTTCCAATTTTTCTATTCTTTTTAATTGCGCTAACTTCTTTGATCCACCAATTAACTCTAAATAATCTTTAAATTCATCAACACCATAAACATATTTTTCTAAGTATTGTGCAACTCCTTCATCTGTTTTTGAAAGTGATAACCATTCAGCAATATGCTCTTCATCAAAGAAATAAAGATAGGGCATTTGACAAGGATGTGAACCAAAAGGTGCTTCTATAACAGCATCTACAAGGTAATATGGTATAATTGTTTTATAGGGCTCTTCTCTAATAGTTTTAATTTCAATGATTTTTTCAGTTGTTATAATTAGACGTCGGGCTGCCCTTGAAAGTTCAAAATCCTCAACAGTGATACCATCAATTTGAGCATTTCCGTACTTATCGCATCTTGGTACATGGATAACTGCCACATCAGGATAACATGCAGGAAGCAAACAAATTGGTTTACCACTAAATGGATCTTTTATAACCTTTGCTGAACTTTTGTTAAAAGTGTCAGTACCAAGCATAACTCTTGTAGGAATAAATGGCAATCCCATCATAGCAGCAAGGAATCGCCATTGGTAACCAGCATTACTTATCTCACCAACAACTTTGCATTTACCAGTTTCAACTGCCCTACGAGATGAAGGGGATAGCCCTCTAAGTTCATGTCCAAAAGAATATGCTACTTCAACTTTGTTTGCACATCCGGATCCTTTTAGATCTTTAGGAAAAATAGGTTTAATTCCATCATTATTAACAATTGTGGGTTTTTTACCCATGATATAAGAAAAACCCTTTCCAATCACATATTGGTCAATATTATGATAGGGAAGCCCAAGTTGTTTCAACACTGCTTGTCTAATCTCAAATTTTTGGATATGAATATAACCCAAAATTGCATATCCTTGGGATACTTCAATCAAAATATATCTATTTAGTTGACCCTTTAGCAGATAATATTATAGATAATAATATTCCACAATTAAAAGATACTATTAAACCAATAAATAAAAAATTTGAAGATATATATAGCCAAGATTTTTTAGGCATATTTAAATAAATAATATTTTACCACAGTAAATTCAACACTACCATTTCAACACTTCTTAATTCAACAGAACCTAAATTTGACATTTCCTTTTGAGACTGGAGATTCACTTACACAACCACACAAACAAATGATTATCGACACAAGAACTATTGCCATTACACCAAGTTTTCTTTTCATTAAGGCAACATCATTTCCGTTATTTAAATGTTCATTGTTCATAATGAACAACAAATAATTCGGAGTAATTTTTTCTCTGTAGAATAAGATTAGCATTGTTTAATTCCATTAACGCTTTTTGTAGACTAAAATCACTGATGTATTTCAAATTCGGTCTTTTCTTGATTTCATCGGAAGACATCCAAGTGATACCTATTTCCTTGTTATCTTTGTCCACTTCAAGTAATTCTCTGAAAACCTTGTTTGCATCTATTGTTAAATTATGTTTTTCTGATAAGGGTTGCATTGGAATATTCCATCTTGCTACTCCACCTGCTATCATCCTATCCCGATAGGTATGATGAAAGCACAAGCATCCCAATCTATGTTATGTCAAAATTTCCAAATATTGAAATCGGTTATAAATCAAGTTATGATGAAAAGAAATAATTTTATAATTTTCTTACAGAAATAACGTCTTTAAAATTTTTCAATAATCAATAATATTTAAATCTATTCCGTTTGGGTTCTGTGTAAAATAGAGTTGGGAATTTAGCGTTGGGAAAAAAGGGTTGGTATATCTTAAAAACAATAATCATTACTTATCAAATTATATAATATTATCAAAAATATAATTAAATTTTTATGTAGATTAGATATTTAAAGTTATAATATGGAATTTAACTTCGATTATTTCACCCTTTACTTTATAATATTATTTGGTCTAATTTTTACAATTATTGGAATAAAAATTACAGAATATATACTACCTAAAAAACAAGAAATAACATATTATAAACCTGATTATAAGTATGAAAATAAAAAAAATAAATATGAATGGCAAAGAGTATGGGAATACCACAAACATGCTGATATTCTCTTTCATCAAAGATTTGCTTTTTTTCTTGTAGCAGAGTCAATGCTTATTATTTCTTTTGCAACTTTATTTAATCAACCAGAAAAACATGTTAAAATAGCAATTGGTATACTTGGTCTTATTTATACATATGGATGGTATTTTGTCAATGTAAGACTTGACAAGAAAATGGAGTTTCTAAAAAAAGACTTCTTGGAAAAATATGATAGTTTATATAAAGACTACATGAATTGCGTAAGAGATATTAAAAGATGGGATATTTTTAATGACGAAATTTTTCCAATTGCCACATTTTTATTTTGGATATTTCTATTATTACAATTATTTATCCCGATAGAACCGATAAGCATACTACTTATAATGATAGAATTGTTGGCAACAGGATTTCTTATAAATAGATGTACGCATTGGATTCTTCAAGAGAGAGATATAAAGAAAATTTGAAAAAATTGAAGAATTGATTTCTGAATAAGATTACCATCTTAAAATTGACAGACTATATTTGCCACACTCACATTATACAGAACCCATAAAAGATACATTAAAATAAAATAGTTGATATCACATTGGAACAGGCTGAAATCTATATTATTGAAGATAATCTTATTCGTAGGCAATTAACATTAGAACACAAACTATACCAGTTACACGAACTTGTTCCAGGTAAAAGGATTGACCTAGGGAACAATGTACACAAGGTTGATGTCTATCAGAAAATTGCAAATAAAATTAAAGAATATCGACAAAAACATAGAGACATACTAAGAGAAAAAGAAAATAAGCAGGAACAATTATCCACATAATGGAAAATCTAAAAAAATTTAGAAATTCCATTTTAAAAGATTTTGAGGAAAAAAAATGAATAGATATTTCTTGAATGTTAAAAAATGGAAATTGAAGGAAGCAAAGGAATGAAAAAACAAATCTTGATAGTTGGAATAATTGTCATACTAATCACTGTTGGATTAAGGGGATGGAATGACAACGATTAGCACAATTACATACATTAAGTTTATATACTAGTAGAAATTTTTATAATAACAACACTTAAGTTTTTAATACCTTAAAGCCAGTAAAATGATTTTACTAACAAAGTCTCTAGATCGTTGAACAGTTAGAATTAAATCCATCAAGACAATGACATTTCTACTGGCACAATTATAAACTTTTAAAAATCTTTAAAACAAAATACCTTAAAACCCTGTTTTCTCCTATAAAAAATGTGATACATAATATTTCCATCATTTTAATAATTTTAAATTCCTAGTAATCCTATCTGTAATATTTGTCATCATTCTCCTAGTTATCATCAACGTGACAGTCGGTTATAATTAATCTTATCAGTAAGTTTAGTATCTATATTTTTATTTCTGATCTGGTACTGGTGCATCAGCGGCTGATAATTAATTTAAATATCAATGCATAATGGACCATATTGAAATTACTCCTAATGTTATAATGCAGTTGTTGGAAGGAAACGAACACAGACGCGAAACAAATGGTTATCTCAAGGTTGGTACTTATGCAAAGAAATATGGGATAAGCCAAGCTACTGTAAGAACTATGTGTGACGATGGTAGAGTGGAATTCTACGCCATGGGATAATGGATATAGAATGATCATCGATAGACCACCCAGACCAAAATAGATTTTTTAGATTTTTCTAGATTTTTTTTTAAAAGTTTTTAAGTGTAAAACCATAGATTTTTTAAATATTTTTAAATTCATTCGGAATTAGAAGAGAGAGTATATTATAATAGTCAAAATAAAATTTAGGTTAGAAATAGTAAGACTTTACTAACAATAGTTATCTTAGTTGAATTACTAGAAAAGGTGGGAAAACCAAAATCCACATCTCCTCCTCCAAGTAAGATAAAAAATGAGTGAGTGCTGTGCTTCTTTTTTAAGAGAGTGTTTGTTTCTCCTGTTGATATAAAAAGATTTTAACAATTTGTTGTTTTTATACCATATTTTTTTAATTTTGTTGCATATAAATGTAAAAAGATTTATATAATGATATTATATTAGGTTTATACGGTTGAAAAGGATTTTTTAAAAGGGAGGTATATAAAATAAAAAAGGAAAATAATTTGAATATTATTAATGGCGCTGTTGATAACAACTGCTTCTTTGTAATAAGTATGAATGTTTAAAAATAGTAATAACCTGTCTTTGTTAAATAAGAAATATATGTTAAGTATAAACAATCTGGAGGTGTTAAAAGTATTTTCTTTTAGATAAAAAAATAAGGGAGAATTTAAAGAATTATTAGGAATTTATAAATTAATAAGGCAATAACGTTAACAAATCTTTCAAATAAACACTGTAATAAAAATTTTTAATATTTTGGTTTTCAGTATTATCTATAATGATATCTCTGGATATCTCTGTTTAGAACGAGCGAGACGGAATATAAAAATTAAGTTTATCTCGCATAATAATTATAATAAAATATTAGTGATATATATGAGAGAAAAAATAAAAAATATGAGAGATATAAAATATATAATATTAATGTTGTTAATAGTGACAATAAGTTTGATTATTTCAAACGCATCTGCCAGTATTTCACCAAACTTTGTAACAAAAACGTTGCATCCTGGTGATTGTTACACCGTTACAAAAATTGTTACGATACCAAATTATACGCCTAAAGCTGA
>JALHTX010000348.1 GCA_022866015.1 Thermoplasmatota archaeon | reverse complement strand
GGATAGGCTAATAAATGATAATATATATAAGCATAACGGAAACATTATTTTTTATTTTTAAAAGGAATTCGTGTATATTTTTTACAGTTTTTACAAAAAATAATAATTTTACCATTTTTTATTCTAAATCTTGAATTTACATCTGGTAAAAGATAACAATAACAATGCTTGCAGAAACATCGCTTGTATTCATTTGGGATTGGTACTAAGTATTTCATTGATATTTTACGAGCAATGTGTGTATATCTGTCCGCTAGTTCAAAGTTATCATCAGTTGCTTTGTTGGATGCTAATTCAAATAATCCTTGAATTCTTTTTAATGCAATTTGTTTTTGATTTTTTTTATTTATTGTTTTTTTAGTCATATTTTATAGCTACTATTAATGTTTGTATTATAGTCTGATTATATAGTTATGAGTTATTTAGATTCTGCTATGAAAAGTATAAATAATAATATTTTATGATGCAAAATAATAATGAGAAAATTCAATTTAAAAAAATTAAGTAATTTTATACCAATTATCGGAATTATCTTATTTATATATATTCTAACAAATATAGGCGTTGAAAAAATTGCTAGTGCTTTTTTTTTGATTCCTATTCATTTTTACATTCTTGCTACTCTCCCTTTTATTTTGATTTTAATACTTGGTTCATACAAATGGAAATATATCTGTGATAAACAAAAAATGGATTTGGGTATAATCTATCTTATAAAACTATATTTAATAAACGCTTTTTATGTAACTATAATACCTGCTGGTCTAGGCGGGTATATAAAAATATTTTATATAAAGAAAAAAAGTAAAGCTTCTATTGAAAAATGTATTATAAATACGCTTATAGATCTTACAACAGGGTCTGTTATAGGGTTTTTTTTAGCATTAATTGGATCAATTGTTATAATTAAAGTTTCTCCAGGATTTTTCCCAGTAATATTAATATTTTTTATCTTTAATTTGACTGCATTTTTTGTTTTCATGAAAAAAAGTGGTGGAAGGAGATTTTATAAATTTTTTATTAGACCGCTTATTCCAAAAAAGTATAAAGAAAAAATAGATGCATCATTTGAATCTTTATATGAGGATATCCCAAGGATTAGGGATACTATTCTACTATTTTTATTTGAAATTACGATATGGACAATAGCTGCGTTACAAGTGTATATCATAGCCCAGGCTTTCTCAATCAACATACCTTTTCATATGTTTTTGTTAATACATTCAATATCTGTTGTTGCAGTTGTTATTTTACCTATTTCAATGGGAGGATTAGGAGTTAGAGAGGGTGTATTTGTGGTTTTATTATATTCTTTATATGGAATAGAACCTTACATATCTGTTGTTATATCACTTAGTGGTTATATTGTTAAAACATTGATTCCAGCTGTGATAGGTATGATACTTACAATTAAAAAAGAATCGATATTATAGATACCCTACGGCACAAATTCAATAGATAATTCTTGTATTATAAATTTATATTTATTATCTAAAAGAAGTATTCAATCAAAATCCGGATAAAGGTGACAGTGTGGAATTTGAACTTTCGAGTCACCTAAAATGATTTGTAAAATATAATCATATAAAAAAATACTAATTTCTATTTTTGTTATAATTTTATTATAGTTGCGACAGGGAATACTGCGTGGTCTGAAGCATCAGCGTAAGACCCGCAGATGAAAAGTCGCATCTCTATTTTTCTCCAGATAAAACATACTCTTTTTTTGTCGCACGCGGCAGGCATTCGCCTGCCCATTAAAGATGCGACAGGAGAACAAATCTTTATGGAAAATGTAATTAGCCGTAGCTCTAAAAAGATTGCGGGTGACACCCGCAATAACTGGGTGACCATGATGTTTGTCACCCACAACAGATATAATTGTTTTCGAAAGCAGATCTACAT
>JALHTX010000039.1 GCA_022866015.1 Thermoplasmatota archaeon | reverse complement strand
ATCATAGCTATGATATTTATCTTTCTAATGTAGAACATTCAATGATTATTTCAAATTCTATAACAAAATCTACTCAAAGCGGTTTATATCTTAGAGCTGGATGTTATAAAAACAATATTACAAGTAATATATTTACTGAAAATGAGAAAGGGACTCATGTACAAGGGTCAACAGAAAATATTTTTGTAAATAATTTATATATGAACAATGGACGCGGTATATATTTTTGTTGTCAGGGCGAAGATAACCTTGTTTATTCAAATTTTTTTATAGAAAATAATGAACATGTATATGGATATCTAATAAACAAGTTTGATAATGGAACTCTAGGAAATTTTTGGGATGATTATAGTGGATTTGACAATGATGGTGATGGAATAGGTGATATAGCTTATATTGTTACAGATGAATATGGTATTGAAAATATTGATAGATATCCAATTTTTAATGAAAATATAGATTCAGATATTGATGATGATGGTTTAAATAATTATATTGAAAATAAAATTGGGTCAGATCCTTTTATAAAAAATAATTATACTACTTTTTTGATAAATAACTCAGAGTATTATCTTGTGGATACGGATAATGATACTATATATGATGTACTTTACAATTCAATTAGTGAAAATATTGGAATAACTGAAAAGCAAAATATGGATTATTTAATAGATTATAATTCTGATGGAAGATGGGATTATATTTGGAGCAATGATGGTAAGTTAAATCCTTATGAAGAAAAAAAAGATGTTGATACACCAGGTTTTGAATTTATCATGGTTTTTTTAGTTTTTATAATTTTAATCATAACATTTAGAATAAAAAAACGTGGTATTTGAGTAATAATATAACATAAAAATTCTAATATCAAACATGGATAGAATGCTTTTTTATATGTTTTTTTAATATTTTTTATTATCCAAAGTTTTTTAAAGTAAGAATCGTTATAAAATAACAACTGTTAATTAAAATAGGAAAAAAAATTTTAACGGGGGTTAAAAATGAATATGAAAAGAAATAAGTTAGTTTTAAGCATAACAATAATGTTTTTTTTGACGCTATTGATACCAGCCCAAAATACTTATCTTGCTGCTGATACGAATATGGGGAATTCAAGAGATTCTCATACTGTTCTTGGAGAAGAATCTACTGCGCCATGGTGTCAATATTGTCCTAGCGCTAGTTACTACCTGTATCAATGCTATTTAATGGGTTTAGATTTTTATGAGGTGACACTTGTTGATGATGTAGGAAACAATGCTGCCTCTGGTAGAATTGGTGAATTAGGTGTAACTGGTTATCCAACTGTTGACTTTGATGGAGGATATACTCATGTTGTAGGAGGTCAAACTGGTACAACTCTCTATGTAAATGCTATCAATGCTTGCCATGCTAGAACAGTTGAGGATATTGATTTATCTATTTCTGCGGCTTGGATGGGTGGAGGACAAATTCAAATATCTGCTGTGCTACATAATGATGAAGCTTCTTCTTTTAGTGGTCATCTGCATGTTTATGTAACCGAGATTGTATCTAGATGGGATGATTACAGTGGAGTACCTTATCATTTTGCTATGCTTGATAATTGGGGAATAAATCAAGCTGTTACAATCTCTCCTCAAGAAACAGTAACTGTTTCAAATTTGTGGTCTGGGCCTACTGATATAGTTATGAGTAATATCAAGGTTATTGGCTCTATTTTCAAATCATCAAATATGTTTACTGTTGAAACAGCTGCCGTAAGTCCACAAGCAGGAAACACTGATCCACCATCAACTCCAGGTCAACCATCTGGTCCAAGTAGTGGTTATGTAGGAATTGATTATACATACTCTACAAGTTCAACTGAACCAAATGGTGATAGTATAAAATACGGTTGGGATTGGAATGATGATAACACTATTGATGAATGGACAGATTATTACCCATCCGGCCAAACAGCGTCAATAACTCATTCTTGGGATAGTACAGGTACATATAATTTTAAAGTAAAAGCACAGGACATCTTTGGTGACCAAAGCGCTTTTTCAACTACAAAATCTGTTAATATCCTTATTGGTGAGCCACCTTTAAAACCATCAACACCAAGTGGTAATGCAGATGGAATGCATTCAAAAACCTATTCATATAGTACTTCTACAACTGATCCAAATGCTGGAGATCAAATCTTTTATAAATTTGACTGGGATGATCTTAGCCCTACTGATTGGATAGGACCTTATGACTCTGGTGAAAGTGCATCAGCATCTCATAAATGGAATAAGCCAGGTTCATATGATATAAAAGTAAAAGCTAAAGATTTAGCTGGATCTGAATCAGAATGGTCAAATCCTAAAACAGTTGAGAGGGGAAATACAGCTCCTGATGAACCTGAAAAACCAGATGGACCAACATCTGGAACAATCGGAATCGAATACACTTATACAACATATACAGTAGATCCTGAAAAGGATAGTCTTGAATACTTATTTGAATGGGGGGATTCTAAAAGCAGTGGATGGATTAAAACTCAATTTGCAGCTCATACATGGCTAAATCCAGGAGAATACGGTGTTAGAGTAAAAGCACGTGATCAATGGGCTGAATCTACTTGGTCTTCATTCAGAATGGTCTCAATAGATGAAGGATCTATCGATGTAGAAATACAAGTAGAACCAGATTCTGCAATGGTAGGTGATGAAATACAATTTAATGCAATACCCACAAAAGGATCAGAACCATATACTTTTAAATGGGATTTTGGTGATGGAAATAACTCCACTCTGCAAAATCCAACCCATATATATAGCTCTATGGGACAATTTACTGTAAGTGTTTCTGTCAAAGATAGAGTAGGAGATCTTGGTTCAAATTATACAACTGTTGATATTATACTAACTCATCCACCAGAGGTTCCTACGATTACCAGCGGTCCAAATCAAATTATCGTTGAACAAGAATCTGAATACAAATTCTCTGCAATAGACCCTGACAGTGATACTGTATACATTATGGTTGATTGGGGTGATAACTCTGAAATTATTTGGCATGGACCTTATTCATCTGGGCAACAAATATCTTTGAAACATATATGGCAAGATGATGGTAGCTACAATATAAAAATCAAGTCTAAAGATATCCATGAATATGAAAGTGATTGGTCTCAAAGCCATCCAGTAAATGTAATATGGAATCAAGCATTTTTATTTGGGAAACACGAGATAATCAACCAAACTGAAGATAAAATAGTATTTAAAGCATTATCAATTAAATATCTTACTTCAGATCCATTCCGAATAAAGATTTACAACAATGAAGAAAGTATAATTGTTTCAACAGATAGCACTGGATTTATCGGTAAAGGTTTTGTCTTTGGAAAATTTTTAGTTGCTTATATACCCGACTAAAAATTTTCTAAATCTATTTATTATATAAAAAAAATTCAAAAATAATTCATATTTAATTTATATCATATAAATTAAATGAGTAAAGCTGGGAAAACTGCTGAGGATAGTATCTATATATAGAAATTCTTATAAACAAAATATTTTAAATAAAATACGTAATTACCTTAAAATAGCATTGTTATAGTTATCCCTAGGTGAAAAAACAATATGATAAAAAAAACATTAGCAATAGTATTAGTCATTTTTTTAAACTTAGTTATTCTAAACGGTTGTATCGAGCAATCAGATAATAACTCTAATAAAGAGATTTCTCTAGATAAATTAAGACTAAATATAGATGATTTAAATGAAGAAGGTTATGTTGAGTTTGATGAAATACATGAAACATCAGA
Source organism: Thermoplasmatota archaeon (assembly GCA_022866015.1). Classification (GTDB taxonomy): domain Archaea; phylum Thermoplasmatota; class E2; order DHVEG-1; family DHVEG-1; genus PFL35. The sequence continues at coordinate 567 of JALHTX010000039.1, read as the reverse complement.
ATATATTGCCCCAAATGGTACTATATTTGAAGGATGGTTAATTAAAGAGAAATATAATTTAGGTTTTCATAAAAATAATAATATTTCAAGTTTTATAATTCAAACTCTTGGTAGGCTTTCTTCTGAAGAAAAAGCTGATGAGTTTATAAATGATATAAGAACACTAAATCTTCCTTATAACTTCACAGAAATCTTATCAGAAACTATAGGTGAAAAATCCTATTTAGGCAAAAATACTACAATAATTCTTGGTGATAAAGTACAGTTATATTTTTTGGTTTTTAAAATAAAAGATATCGCAGTGGCTTTAATAGGTTCATATATTTCAGAAGATACTATTATAGATTATGCAAAAATAATTGAAAAAAATATTAAAGATAATATTTCTTAATAAAAAGAAATTTAACATAAATTTTTGGAGGAGAAAATTAATTGGAAAAAAAACTTGGATTAAAAATATTTATTTTGGTTATGATTATATTATTTTCTATTATTAGTGGATGTATCAATAATGATAATAACCTAAAAAATAATGTCATAATTAAAGGAAAAGATGGTTCATATACT
>JALHTX010000038.1 GCA_022866015.1 Thermoplasmatota archaeon | reverse complement strand
GAGCAAGGACTAATGGTGAATATTGTTTAGATGGTTCATCAGTTGTTACAACATATAATATTGAGTTTTCATCTTTCATATTTATCCTCTTATTTTGTTCTTTTAATATAGAAGGTTAGTATTGTACCTTCTTTTTCAAATTTTAAAATCTCATGGCCTGTTCTTTTAGCCCATCTTTTTATATCTTCTTCGGCTGCAGGATCGTCAGCTTCAACTTTGAGTACCTGACCTATTTCAATTTTGTCTATTTCTTCCTTGGTCATTGAAATAGGCATAGGACAATAATACCCAATACAGTCAAGTTCAGCATCAGCTTTTATTTCATTTTTCAGTTTGTACACCTCTTTTTTAGTATGGTTCAGTCCTAAGCTCATAGTAGCTTTGAGGATGTTTACATGCTGGACATATCTTTGGTGCTTCTTTACCTTCATGCACGTATCCACAGTTTCGACATTTCCATTTAACTACTGTATCACGTTTGAACACCCGCTTCTTTTTCATGTTTTCAAGAAGTTTCCTGTATCTTTTTTCGTGGTTTTCTTCTACTTCACCTATTTGTTTGAAACTAATGGCAACCTCGGGGAAACCTTCTTCCTTTGCTGTTTTTGCAAAACCGGGGTAGAGTGTTCCCCATTCCATTTTTTCTCCTTCAGCAGCAGCTAGTAAGTTTTCCTCTGTTTTTCCAATGACTCCCGCTGGATAAGATGCCATGATTTCTACTTCTCCACCTTGCAGATGTTTAAAATATACTTCAGCGTGTTCTTTTTCATTGTCCGCTGTTTCCTGAAAAATTGCTGAGATTTGTTCATATCCTTCTTTTTTTGCTTTATTTGCAAAAAACGTGTATCTATTTCTAGCCTGCGATTCCCCTGCAAAAGCAGCAAGGAGATTTTTTTCTGTTTTAGTTCCTTTTAAACTTTTCATACTTTTTTCCTCCATTTCATTGTAAATTTTTTTTATGGCCCAACATGTATCATAGGCCAGTAAACATCATCTTCTTCGTATCTTTGCATACTATATTTTTCTTGCTCTAAAATTTTGTAGTGACCAATTTCCATATCCGAAAAATAAAGAAGGGTATTATTGATTTTACTACCTTTTTCAAATCTTTCTGCTAGTTTTTTATAAAAATTGCTTGCGACAACTTCTGCATTCATTGCCTCTGCAAAAAGTATACTTAAAGATGTTTCTTTTGTAATTTTAATTTCTGGTAAGGGCACTGGTGTTTGAAGCGGCAAGTTTATTTTTTTACCGGGGAAATGATTTAGGTATATTTCTTCTATGAACGCTTTATGTTTTTCTTCTTCTTTGGCTAAGAACTTTAGTTTATCCTGTAAAAGCCCGTTTCTAGTTTTTTTCTTTAATTTTTTGTAAAGTTTACTGGTTTCTTCCTCGCTTTTTATTGCAGATAAAAGCAAGTCTTCTAGTTCAAAATTATTTAGATCCATATTTTTCCTCTCTTTAATCTAATAATCTTTTTTCTCCTTTTATATTTTGAATTGGTGTTATATTTTGACTTGCTTCCAGACAACCCAGATAATTTTTGTTTTTATCACGTAGGGCAAAATATTGTATCATAACCTTGTTTTTCTCCTGGTTTTTTCCTAATGGAAGATCTATATAAAACTGGGCCATGTCTCTTTTTCCTTGCTTCATTTCAGATAATATCTGCTCTACTTTAGATAGACTTTTTGGTGGATGACATTTTCTAACGTCTCGTCCTACCGCTGCTGCTGGTCTTTTAAATATTCTTGTTTCGTGTTTATTCCAGGCTAGAACCTTATCGTTTTTATCAAGTATAGAAAACTCTAAAGGTATTGTTTCAAGAACTGCTTCTAATTCTTTTTCACTTATTTTTCCAATCATTTTTCTCAAATCCTTTCATTTTTTATTTTAAGTTATATGAATGTAAATCAAGATGATCTGTTTCTATTTCAACAAGTGCCGCGAAAAATTCTTTTAATCTTGGTTCAACTGCTTCATCTCTAAATTTTTTATAAGATTTTATTGCTCTATTTTCTCTTTCAAAACCTTCTTGTGTATTTACTTTTGCTTTAGTAGCACATGCTTGTTTTTCTAAATTAGGTGTAGAAATCTTAAGAAATTTTGATATCGCAGCGGCATGCTCATTTTCTACTTTCATAAGTGTTTTAAACTTTGCAAAATTATAATAATCCTTTTCTTTTTCAGCAGCATTTTTTGCACATTCATAGAATGCTGCGTTTCCTAGTTCAATTTTAAGTGCTGAATCTAGGTTTTTACGTGAGATTTCACTTAATTTTACATTGAACTCATTTGTGTTCCAATCGTGTGCATCCACAAAAAATCTTTGTGGTGCGCCGCAGAATGGACATCTTGTTGGTGCCTCAAGCCCTATATATGGGTCTCCACATATTCTGCATCTAAATACTTTTACTTTTGCCATTGATTCTTTCACCTATTTTTTTAAATTTTATTTCCAATTTCTTTTCCAATTTTTTTAATTTCTTCTAGTTCTTTTTGATCGGGGACATAATTTATATTTACAGTTTCTTTAGGATACTCCCAAGAAAGTGGCTCTAAAACTTTTTTTATTTCACCAACAGCTTGTCCACCCCAACCATATGAGCCAAATACAAATCCTATGCGGTTTCTTGGTCTTAAACCAACCAGATATGTTAAAAATCCGCCCATCGTCGGCATCATACCATTGTTTAGAGTAGGTGAACCAATACATATTAGCTTTGAAGTTAAAACATCTGTAATTATATCAGAGATATGTGTGCTTTTTAGGTTTCTAATTGCAACTGGTATTCCTGCTTCTTCTAATCCTTCCATTAATTTATATGCAAGTTTTTCTGTGGAACCCCACATTGAATCATATACAATAAGTGCTTTTTTTTCTGTTTCAAAATTAGCCCATTTTTTGTATTCTTGTAGTATATCTGGAATGTTTTTTCTCCAGATGATACCATGTGATGGTGCAATCATATCAATATCAAAAGTAGATACTACATCAAGTACTTTTTTTACTTGATCACCATAAGGCATCACTATATTTGCATAATATTTTGCTGCTTCTTCTTTAAGTATACCCCAGTCTATTTCATCATCAAATCTT
>JALHTX010000347.1 GCA_022866015.1 Thermoplasmatota archaeon | reverse complement strand
TCATATTTACCTTCTTCTTTCTGAAATAAAATACTGTCAATTATAGGCTCTGGAAAACCTGGAGAAGTGTTTTCTACAGCAATTGCGACCAAGATAGCAAATCCTGAAATACTTTCAGTTTTTGTACCATTTCTATGAAAACCAGTAAAGGCCATACAATTCGATTCATGTTCTGTTGGGTTTTCTCCATAAGGAAAAATATTATATCCCTTTTCCCCCGTAGAAAACATGCTAGTAGTTTTTTCTTGTGGTGTACAAATAACCTGTAGATGATGCTCAATATTTTCTTGTTGCCAGTTGATACTAATTAGAGTTTTTGTATTTACTTTCCATAATACTTGTAACTCATTATCCTCAACAAGGTAATTTGTGATAAAACCATTTAAGTAATTATGATAAAGCATAGTACCGAAGTTAATGATGAAACCTTTTGCTGTTTCAACATAAGCATCTGGTGTTTGATCTCCCAAAACTCCACATTTCCATCCAATCAAACATGGTCCTGTTGCATGTGCCATAAAAATTACTCTACCTTCAGGTTCATTTGATATATTTTCAAACCCTACAGGGTAGAAAAATAACCTTCCTATAGGACTCATTATAAAGCCTTTGACATGTGATCTGAATACTAAATATTGATTACCGTGTGCCAAATAGACAAAAGGTGCATCCTCATGGATGATTTCCTGAGCCTCTTCATATAGTAGTGCACGCTCATCTTCATCATAGGTTTGCAAGGCAGTTGTTAATTTCTCTTGTACCTGTGTATTGTTGTAAAAAGCTACATTTAAAGCTCCTCCTATATTACATCCGTTAGCTCCGTATAATTGCATAAAATTATTAGGATCACCGTTGTCACCAATCCATCCAAGCAGGCACATTGGATGTTCTCCTTCTGCGGTTTTTTCTAGATATGTCGACCAATCAATTTGGTATATATTAACATGGATATTCACAGCTTCGAGATAGCCTTGGATTGCCTCTCCAATCTTTATTGGATCTAACATATATGGTCGGCTGACTGGCATCACCCATAGGGTTGTGTTAAACCCATTCGGATAACCTGCTTCAGCCAACAATTCTCGAGCTTTATCAGGATCATAAGAGTAATCAACAATATCATTATTATACCCAAGCATAAACGGAGGCATTCCGTTCTTTGCCACGATTGCTGTTCCATTATAAATGTTGTCAACTATTGAAGTTTTATTGATTGCAAAATTTATTGCTAGTCGCACTAACCTGTTCGTAAATGGTTCAAAATATCCTGGGGTTTTAACCCATGGTTCATCTGTTTCATGAACACCATTATGATTATTATCCAAGTATCCATATCCATTATTAATCGCCAAATAACCAATATTCATACCTGGTTCTTCAAGAAGTATAAGATTTTTATCTGCCTTTATTATATCAAAACTCGTTGGATCCGGAAACTCTATTCCATGAATTTCACCTGTCTGTAACGCAAGCAGTCTTGCAGAGGGGTCCGTCATTACTCGATATATCACTTTATCTAATTTTGATGCTCCACGCCAATATTCCTCGTATACCTCTACAGTGATATGATCATCTTTTACCCATTCTACAAATTTAAAAGGACCTGTTCCAACAGGATGTTTGAAAGCATCTTCCTTCCATGTTTCTGCATTGGTTGGACTAACAATAGCAACCGTAAACATTGCAAGGCTTGTTATTATTTCAGCATTAAGTTTTCTTAAAACAATTGTTACATTGTAATCATCGATTTTTTCAAC
>JALHTX010000346.1 GCA_022866015.1 Thermoplasmatota archaeon | reverse complement strand
TGAGCTGTTTTTTTCGATTTCATACATCCCATCCAAAAAAGAGAGTACATTTCTATTATATCAATTTGGACTATAACTTAAGTCCTTTACTATATGATAGTTAGACTTATAATATAGAGCAATCCTTTTTCTTTTTAAACAATTTGTTGTTTTTATACTATTTCCGCTCTAAGTAATGTTTAAGTTTGGTTATTATATATCACATTTATATTTTTGGGGGAAAAATTTTGAAAAAAAGTAAAATATTAATCGCATTTATTTTATTTATTTTATTAATTTCTATTTCAACTACAAATGCATTTATTAATAATAATTGTTTTTTTTCTTCCTCTTATGCTGATCTTTGGGATGGTTATATTCTATTTTCTCCTGAATATTCTACAAAAACATTTTTAATGGATATGAATGGGGATGTTGTTCATAGCTGGGATAGTAATTATATTAAAGGATTACCTGTGTATCTTATTGAGAATGGTAATCTAATCCGTGGTTGTTCTAAACTTGATAATACCCGGTTTGTTGTAGGTGGTTTTACTGGACGGGTTGAGTTACAAGATTGGGATGGTTTGTTACTTTGGGAGTTTGATTATTCAACAAATCAATATTGTCTTCATCATGATATTGAACCGCTTCCTAATGGTAATATCCTTATGGTTGCTTGGGAATATAAAACAGCTTCTGAGGCAGTTGATGCGGGAAGAAATCCTAAGAATATACAAGGTGGACAACTTTGGCCAGATAAGATTATTGAAGTAGAACCAACTGGGCCTTCTAGTGGATCAATTGTTTGGGAATGGCATGTTTGGGATCATTTGATTCAGGATTTTGATTCTTCAAAGAAGAATTATGGTGTTGTTGCTGATCATCCTGAGTTAATTGATATTAATTCTGGTGGGAGACAATCTGATTTTAATCATATAAACTCCAGTGATTATAATGAGGAATTTGATCAGAGTTTGTTAAGTGCTCATAATCAAAATGAGATTTGGATTATCGATCATAGTACTACAACTGAGGAAGCAGATGGTCATTCTGGTGGAACTTATGGCAAAGGAGGCGATCTTCTATATCGATGGGGTAATCCCCAAGTATATGATGCTGGTGGAAGAGCCGATCAACAATTATTTTTTCAACATGATGCACAATGGATAGAATCTGGATGCCCAGGTGAAGGAAATATTCTCATTTTCAATAATGGAATGGGACGTCCAGATGGTGAATATTCTTCTATTGTTGAAATTTTACCTCCGGTGAATAATGATGGATATTATGAATTTTATTCTGGTTCATCCTATATGCCAAAAGAACCTGTATGGATTTATACTGCTGAAAATCCAAGTGATTTTTTTTCACCAAAAGTTTCTGGAGTGCAACGTTTGCCAAATGGTAATACACTTATTTGTATAGGCGATAGTGGTATTTTCTTTGAAGTAACATCTGAAAAAGTAACTGTTTGGGATTATGTTAATTCCTATCCAAATTTGAAGTCTAACAGTGTGTATAAAATCCATAAATATGGAGTTGATTATCCTGGTTTAACCTCTTTGTTTCAACAGTCACCAAATACTCCAAGTTTGCCTGAGGGTTCATCATCTGGAATCGTTGGAATAGAATACCTCTATTCCACAGATACAAGTGATCCTCAAGGTGATAATATCTTATTTTGTTTTGATTGGGGTGATGGTAGTGATAGTGGATGGCTTGGACCATATCCATCTGGAGAAATTTGTAAAGCAAACCATATTTGGACTGAAAAGGGTAATTACGAAATCAGAGTTAAAGCAAGAGACATTTATGGTTATGAAAGCAACTGGTCAGATCCTTTACTAGTAAGTATGACAAAAAGCAAAGAAATCAACATATCATTGTTTTTACAGAAACTCTTTCAGCGTTTTCCTTTCTTTGAAAAAATACTAAACCTATGCTAATAAACCAATCTCTTATTCTTTTTATTTTTTTTATTGGATAGACACCCAAGAGATAAAAAACTCCCCCACAACAATTTTTACAATGAGTATCTACCCAATAATAAAAGATGTTGTTTTATAAGATATATATATTTTATGCCATAAAAAATTATTAAGTAGATTATTTAACAATTTGTTGTTTTTATACTGTTTATTTTTAATTTTGTTGCATATATTAATCATAAAATTTAATAGAAGATAATCTATACTCTGTTTCAAGATAGGAATTATATTTTATTAGAGGGAGGAAAAAAGATAATATTGCTGAATAGGAATTTTTTTAGAATTAGGATTAAAGATATACGTTTGAGTAATACAAAATTATTATCAGTGGGTTTAATATGTTTATTGATAGGAATAACTATTCCTATGGTAGCAGCAGATATAGAAAAAAACTCGTTTGGCTCGTTAACCACTCAAGATTATTATGGGCAGGAATGGAATGTTGATGCTGATGGTCCATTATTTCCACCAGAAGGAAATTGGACTAATTATAGTGCTCATTCATTGAGGCTGAGTACTGCTGAAGCTGAGACATTTGCATATTATAAATTTCTTATCCCTGGAACTCAAGTACAAAATGGTATGCAGATTGGAATTTATTTTTGTGATTGGGCTGCGTTAACTTGGGCGGGTGGTCCTGATTTACGGGTATATAATTATGATACTAGTTCATGGTATATTTGGGGTGATGTCGGTGATCAAGATTCATTAACTTGGGTGTGGAAAACAACATACAATTCAAATGTATATGTCAGTAATGAAGGTTATATATGGGTTAGTATACAAGCAGAAGATATTGATGATACTATCTTAGACACCATAGCTATCCAATATACAATAGTAGTTGTGATTCCAACAGTCGCCACTAATGCTGCAACAAATATTCTTTGTAATTCTGCTACTTTGATTGGTAACCTGGTTAATATGGGTGGAGCTGAGACCTGTGAAGTCTGGTTCCAATATGGGCTAACTACAAGTTATGGGTCTGAAACTGCGCATCAGATTAAATCATCCACTGGTTCTTTTACAAAGAATATTAGCAGTCTGAGTTCAAGTACTACTTATCATTTCCGGGCAGTAGCATCTAACAGTGGTGGAACTAGTTATGGAAGTGATATGACATTTACAATACCAGCATTTATTGCTGAAGCAGGTGGCCTATATACTGGTACTAAAAGTAATCCTGTTTCTTTTTCAGGTAATGCTACTGGAGGTTGTTCACCTTATACTTATAGTTGGACTTTTGGTGATGGGGGTTCAGGAACTGGTCAGAATCCCACTCATCAATATACTAATAATGGAAACTACGCAGCAACTCTAAAAATTAAAGATAGTCAAGGAAATACAGCCTCTGATACTACATCTGTTACCATTTCAACACCTACTTTAATTGCTAATGCAAATGGTCCATATAATGGATATACTGGTATGTCTATTGATTTTACAGGTAGTGCAACTGGAGGTTGCACACCTTACACCTACAGCTGGAAATTTGGTGATAATCAAAGCTCTACTCAACAAAATCCAACACATACCTATTCAAAGCCTGGTGTATATACTATGATTCTTACAGTGACTGATAATAATAGTGATACAGACATTGATATCACATCTGTTACAATACTTGCTTCTGGTCTGGATGTTGATACTGGTGGTCCATATTATGGAGAAGTAGATGTGCCAATACAGTTTACAGGAGGTGCTTTTGGTGGTACCTCACCTTATTCATACAGCTGGGATTTTGATGATAGTGATGGTATACAAGTAGACAGCACCTTGCAGAATCCAACATTTATATATGGTATACCTGGGGTTTATAATGTGACTCTTACTGTTACTGATGATAATGGTAAAACAGATGATGATAGAACAACAGCTTTCGTATACCAATCAATGCCAGACTTGGAATGCGAGGGAACTTTAAGCTGGGCTAATATAAAACAGAGAACAACAGTAAATGGTGCATTCACTGTTAGAAACAATGGTGGACAAGGAACAAAACTTGACTGGGAAGTAGACAGTTATCCAGATTGGGGAACTTGGACATTTATACCATCTGATGGATCAGATCTAACACCAGAAGCAGGAGAAATAACAGTACAGGTAACATTGGTGGCACCCAAAGCAAAAAGCATACCCTTAGCATATTATCTTGATAAAACTGTAAAGTTCACAGGGAACGTGATTATAATAAACAAGGATAACCCAAACGATAAGGAAGTAATACTAGTATCTATAACAGTTTCAAAAAGCAAGGCATTTACATTCCTTAACATCTATGAGTATCTACTCTATCGTATTCCTTTCTTTGAAAAAATACTAAACCAATATTACTATCACTAAAAAAAACCAAACTCTAACTCTTCTTTTCTTTTTTAACTCATCTTTTATTAAACAATTGTTAAGGAGAGATTTATAAACAAACAGTTATTTCAAAATTGGAGTAAAGGAAGGAAAATATGCCAAAATGTGATAAATGTGGAAATTCTGTTGCATTTTATGTCCTTGTACCATACAAACCTCCAGATGGAGAAAAAATCTATATTTGTAATATGTGTTATAAAAAAATTGAAGAAGAAATTAATAATAAAAAACTTGAAGAGTATTTAAAAACAGCTCCAAAAATCAAATGTCCTTACTGTGAACAATGGTTCGTAAAATTAAC
>JALHTX010000345.1 GCA_022866015.1 Thermoplasmatota archaeon | reverse complement strand
ACCTAGCAGACATGCTGGAAGCCACCTGATGATGCAGTGGCTTCCAGGTGCTGAACGCCTTTTGTTTTGTAATTTAAAAAGGATAGGGTGATGTATGATGAAAAAATAAAGTTTTCAAAACGGGAAATCTTTAATCCCCTAATTTCATGAGTCATCTTAAAGCAAAAAATAAAATGATAGTATGGAAAAATACAACGATATTACCCTCCTTTATTAGCAGCACAGACCTTTTTATGAAAGCATCTATCGATAATGAAACAGATACAAAAGGACACTTTAAAGTAAACGTAACTATATGGAATAATCTAAATTTCGATGTTAATGCCTCTATTATTGTCGATATGAGTGATAGATCTGTTGTTAGTTCACTTTTACCGATGTTGAAAGGTTATACTATCTATAATGTTGGATATTGGATTGGTTCTGTTAAAAAAAATAATTACAAGTCAACGGAAATATCTTGTATTTTTCCCGACAAAGGATTTGATAAAAAGAACTATATCATTACTGTTGCATGTGCGCCTTTTATTGATATTGGAGGTAATAACTTTTATGGAATTTATTTTTATAATTTACGATGGCAAATAGGTGTTAAACCATATTATATAATTAATGATAATACTTCTAGAGTGATACAAAAAGTATGGTATAATTTGCCGATTTTTTATGGAATGCCTGCTACCTCAGGTCAAATCTTTAATGCTACTATTAAATCTATATTGTATAATGGAAATACATCTGGCGATATATTAATCGACGAAATAACTAAAAATTTGCTCGATCAACCTTTGTTCTTATTATTAATCGTTTTTCTTATTGGAACCCCATATACATTAATGATTCTTCTCATCTATCGCAATGTCCGTAATACAAACAGAAATACAATTCGGAAAAAAAATAGATAAAAACTCTAGGATTGGATTCAACTTTAATTTATAAATAGAGATTCATCAGCATTCATAGATCACTTTGATAATCTTATGTTTCATCTGCGGATCCGATTGCTATTACACCACCCCAATTAGTACTAAAAACAATACGGTTATTAGCAGAGTTTTCATCCTTCTTTATAATCGTAAATTGACCTGGTGCATAATTCAGACCAAATTCAGATTCTATTCTAACATCCCACAGAAAAGAGTTTTTTCTATTTATCTCATTTTCTTGGGTTAAATCAACAGCCATAACATATTTACAGTATAGGAAAATAATAGCAGAAATTAGCATAACAGGTTTTTCCTTATAACAAATAGTCATACATGACATCGGTAAGTATTGCGGTGTTATGTCCTTCTTTTTAATTAAATCCGTGATTAGAATTTCCTCAACAATATCTCCATTTTCCTCAGAAAAACGAACAAGTCTCCTACCTCGCCAATCCTCATACCAGAAACCATGTCTTGGATCCTTTGAAAAAGAAAACATTGTCATTCCCCTTTTTACCTTTGGGAAAGAAAAAAATTTTGGGTATCTTACTTTCCATTTTAAATAACAGTCACGTTTCTTATCACTTACTATCCATTTTTCTTCACAATCAATTCCCTTATCAATTACTGCATATATATGCGGTTTTCTAAATATTTTAAGTAAACCTTGTTGCCCATCAAAATAGAGAGTTTTATCAATAAAAGTGGGGGTTGCTTGACTAATTCCTCTAAAAGGATAATACCATTCTTCAGTAATTATTTCCTCGGATTTTGGATCGACTTTCAGTGCGTATAAACGTCCAGTAGGCGGATTAGTTTTTTTAGTTGATACAGTTGAAAGATAAACCTTATCTTCATTAACGCATGTCGAATTTATTGTTAAAAAATAATTCTCCCCATTATTTTTATCCTCTCCAAGATATTTCTCAGCAAGTAGTTCACCAGTTTCTGCGTTAAAAGCATAGACAGGTCCCTTTGTAGGTAGAATTATTGTCTTACCTTTTACTATAGTTGGGCTCCATGGAAATAATGGGCCAGGTCCTTCAAAGTAGGGTATTTCTGTTTTCCATAATATATCATATTTGTCTTTATCATTTTTCCCGATCATCATTATTTTTCTATTGTCACATATAATAACACGACCATGTATATCGACTAATGGTGTTTGAGAACCTGCAATAAGGTTTAACTTATCTCCTGAGGACCATAAACGATTCCCCTCATAATTATAAATTACAAGATTGTCTCTTTCACCACTGTAGGGATTCACTACGATTTCGTTGTTACCAGCTACTCCGTTTCCTAAGGTACCAGTTTTTTCACCATTCAACTCTTCTTTAACCCATATTATTCCAACATTATTTTCTGGAACACCCATGTTAATATTATCAGTTTGATGTAGGTCACTGTGAACCATAGCACCACCTTCTTTTCGAAGTTCAAATTTAAAATCATCAGATTTTTCAGCATCCTTTTCATCGTTTCTGATTTTTTTCTTCTTAATTAATTTTCTAACGGTTCTATCACCCCTCGTATATTTGTTATGTATGTAAATAATATTATTCTTTCTAAAATGTTTGATTTTTTTTGAGCATATAACACATTTGTAAAATACAATATATGAAATTGAACCTCTCTTTGATTAAAAAAGTATATACTTATATCAATTACTAATTTCTAAAAACTGGGAAAAATTTTATAAAATCAAAACAATCAAAAATGTATAATCTATAAAGAGTATGTTTTATGATAGAACCAATAAAATAAAGTGTGAAAGTTGTGGATTGGTTTTTTAAAAACATTAAAGTAGCAACTTAAAAAAGGATAAAAAAGTTTTAACTTATCCATATTGTGAAAGTGAATCATGGATACGTTTAATCTTTAAATAATCTTATGTTAAAATGAAAGATAAATTTGGTATAACTTTAGAAAAAAAGAGTTTTTAGATAAGAAATAATTATTGTTCAAATCCACTATTTTCAATACCTTTTTATATGATCGGTTTTATTTTTTTAATTATGGCTAAACGAAAACTTACACCTGAACAAATCAAGAAAATAAGAGAAAAAGTACAATCTGGTAAAGTCAAATATTCAGTAGCTGAAGAAATGGGTATATCCTATCAACTTGTATACTACTATACCAAGGATTTACCAAGCAGTAGACCAGGTAACAGAGGAATAAGAGGAAAAACCCTAGAAGTCTTGAAACAACTACTGAAAGATGGATATGTTGACTCTACAAGAGAATGCAGTCAGAATCTACGGACTTTACGGAAGCATTTTCCAGTTATTCAGAGAGCTCAAGTTGATGGTAAATCTTTCTATTTTCTAAATGATAAGAATAAAATAGCTTTGAAAGCAGTACTTGAAAAACGAAAATCAAAAATCATAAGCTATCATGATCTTGCTCGAATATCTCAAGTTTTTAATGTTAATCTATCATCTTCTGAAAAGAATGAGTTAAGAGGTAAAAAAGAAAAACATATTTTACCATTTATCCGCAGAAAAAACGGTGGTTTTGTATCAAGTTACAAGAAAAACCAAACAAAAATAGATGATTTTAATATTGATAATGTGTTCTTTCGTAGAAACAAGACTTTTAAATCACAAAAAATTCATCATTCTAAAAACGATTCTCTTCTGGAAAAAATTGATTCCTTCGTAGATTTTTACATTCGGAACTACTGTCGAAAAAATGCTTAAAAAGCATCTATAACACATATTTTTTTATTTTTTCCAATTGCATGTATGTTTTCTCTGATTGTATTATAAAACTCAGACTGACTAAAAATTTTCTCAGAAAAAAGTTTAGAAAAATCAGAATTTTTCTTTACTTTCAATTCAATATTTTCTTTGATCCCTGGCTTAAGATTAAAGTTATCTATCATAATTTCTGAGGCACCTGCTGCTTTGAAAACATCTATTGTTTCATATATATCCTGAATTTTTAAGGATGGATAGATTGGCCCGAAAAAAATACTAGTTTTAACTCCATTTTCAGAAATTTGTTTAATTGCGTTAAGTCTTTCTTGAATCGATGATGCATTTGGTTCTAAAAGTTTTCTTTCAGAATCATTAAGTGTTCCTATACTAAACATTACTTCAATATCTTCAAACCTTGAAATTAAATCTATATCTCTTAGAATTAGATTTGATTTTGTTTGAACGTGAATGGGAAAATCATATTTTAAGAGCTGCTCTAAGCAATATCTTGTTAGTTTGTATTTTTTTTCAATTGGTTGATATGGATCTGTTACTGTTGAGATCCCAACTACTCCAGGTTTTTTATTTCTTAACTCATTTGCAAGAATATTTGCAATATTTGTTTTAATTTCTACAAAATTTCCCCAGTCCTCTCTTTTAATTCTTAGAACATTTGGTACATAACAATATGCACAACTATGTTGGCATCCCCTATAAGGATTTAGTGAATAGTCAAGTCCTGGTAGATTTGATTTTGAAAGAGCTGTCTTACAGTTAATATCAGCAATTTTCATTTTAGAAATCCTCAAGTCTTTTTTGGAATAGTTTGTTTTTCAAAACAGCACTATTTTTAATCCATCTCTGAAGTGGTATATCCATAATACTTGAAAAATATATCATTGCTTTGTCTATTGCATCAAATTTTTGATATGGGTTTCTTAGTGCTTCTCTTACACTTTCACGTACATTCCATACTCCTATTGGCATGATGTAGCCAGGATGTGCCTCCCGTAGTATTACTACTCCTGCTTGTCTTCGTTCTTTGTTTAAGAGTTCATTTACTGCAAGTCTTGCAGAGTAGTAGCATCCTCCAATTTCAGCATATGTATTTCTACCTTTGTAAAATTCATATGAGTTAAAAATTGATATTCCTCCTCCATATGGGTTCCAGGTTGTATTTGGATACCATGCTTCTATTAGTTCATACATCCATTCAGTAGGCATCATAAGTATTACCCATCGATTGTCAAACTGATTATGTTGATATACTCGGTATTCATTTATCAGAGGGTATGTTTTAGTATTTTTCATTAATGTCTCGCTGATAGTTGAGTCAACTGCTGTAATACTCCAACGTGTCGGAACAAACTTTCTAAATTTTTTTACACCAAAAGCACCTACACTAAAAGCCCTTTGTATCTTAGATATATTTAATCCATCTTTATAGAGATTAAATACTGCGTCTCTTGATTTAAGATCTGTGTCATAGTATGCTTTTTCGATGTGTTGTTCATATTTTGGGTTTGTAATATCAAATTTTTTAATTGGTGCAGATGGCCCATGTGGTTGTATTTCATCATAAAAAGCTATGTTTCCCTGTGGTTTTTTTGAAAATATTGCTTCTGTGAAAACACTGTTTTTAGATAGTGCTAGTTCTCGTGTGAATTGTACTGTTTTGTTTGAGTTTTCTACATCGTAGATATCTACTGTATGTTTACCACGTATTAGCATTGAGCGAAAGTCAACTATATCATCAAGTGTTTTATCTAGCCATAGTTCTGGTGTATCAATTATTGATGTATCACCCATTATTGGTGGTATCATAGGTCCGATTGATACTTTTGGGTAACCTATTCTTCCAATGAATACACTTGGTGGTGATGCTCCTCCTATTTTTAATGTGTTTATTAGTGGTTTTATTTTGTCTCTAGAATGATATCTTACTATTACAGGACAGCGTGATTTACCGCATAAGAATTTTGTTCCACGGCATAATGCACATAGGCTAAATGATTCTTTTTTTGGGGTTTTTATAAGTTTACTTTGATTCTTTGAAGTAGTTATTTGCATTTTAAAGTATTTTTATGATTTTATTTTGTATTTATATACATTTTGAGAGGATTATTTAAAGTATAAAAATTAATATTTTCAAAATACTTATTTATTAATATTCTATTTGCTTTCTTGTTTATTATGAATGAAAAAATAGATACCCGCAGTAGAAGACGTTCAAGACAAGTTACTAAACCAAATATAAAGACCAAAGTTAAAAGAAACAAAACTGCCATGTTTCTTGCAATATTTATTGCTTTAATGTTTCTGTTAAGTTCAGCATATGTAGTTTTTAATAGTTTCAACAGCAATAACCAGAAAAAAAATAATACAGGTTACCCAGTTGCAGAAATAAGTACTTCAAAAGGTTTGATCGTAGTTGAACTATATAACGATAAAGCACCAAAAACTTGCGATAATTTCATTAAACTTGCAAAGAGTGGTTTCTATGATGGACTTGTTTTTCATCGAGTTATTGATAATTTTATGATTCAAACGGGAGGATTTTTGCCTGATGGAACACAAAAATCAAGTTCATACGGTAACATACAATTTGAGACTAGTGACCTCAAACATGTTGACGGAGCAATTTCAATGGCAAGCACTGGAGCAAAAGTAGGGGGAAGTGCACAATTCTTTATTTGCGATGGTGCACAATCTAGTCTTGATGGCAATTATGCTGTTTTTGGTAAAGTAATTGAAGGAATGGATGTAGTAAGAGAAATTAGTTCGGTTCAGACCACGACAAAATTTGGAAGTTATAATGATTGGCCTATTAATGATATACTTATTAATAATATAGAAATTCTCAATGAGTAGAGGATGTGTTGTTATATGAGTAAAATAGCTGAATTTATTACAAATATGGGCAATTTTAAAATAGAGCTTTTTAATGATAAAGCACCAATTACGTATGGTAATTTTAAAAAACTTGTTGATCAAGGTTTTTACAATGGTCTTATTTTTCATAGGGTTATTCCAAATTTTATGATTCAGACCGGTTGTCCACATGGTACAGGTTATGGTGGACCTGGTTATACTATTAGTGATGAGTTTCATCCAGATCTTAAACATGATTGCAAAGGAATTGTTTCTATGGCAAATTCAGGTCGTCCTCATACTGGTGGCTCACAGTTTTTTATAACTGTTGCACCAACACCCTGGCTTGATCATCATCATACGATATTTGGAAAAGTAATTGAAGGAATAGATGCTGTCGAAAAAATATCAAATGTTAAAAGAGATAGAAACGATAGACCATTAAAAGAAGTTAAAATAAACAAAGTTACAATGATAGAAAAATAAAAAAGGGGAATATTTTAGATGAGTATTCTTTCAGATATAGATATTAAAAGATGTATACAGAAAAATGAACTGGGTATAGAGCCTTTTGTTGAAAAAAATCTTACACCAAATGGTTATGATTTATCTATTGATGAGGTTTTTATCCGCAAAACAGATGAGCATATAAAAGAAGGTATGGCTAAGATTCCGGCTAAGACATGGTTTGCAATTAGCACCAAAGAGTTTGTAAAAATGGGATCTAAGATTACTAGTCAACTTTGGATACGCTCAAGTTATGCAAGAAAAGGTATTATGGCTAGTTTTGGTAAAGTCGATGCAGGTTTTCATGGAACACTTACAATAAGTTGTTTTAATAGTAATGATGAGCCTTTAGAGATCCCAATTGGTGATAGATTTTGCCAGATTGTTTTTGAAAATATGCAATCAGCACCATCTGAGCTTTATGATAAAAAATCTGGGAATTATCAGAATCAAAAGGGCATAAAACTAAAGTAAGACCTTTCTTGCAAAAGTTAGATAACCAGTATGCCCTAGCATATTAAAACAAGGTCTAGTACCACGTTCACCAACAATCATTTCTCTTTGTATATTTTCAAATGTTTTAATTTCTATAAAACTGTGTTTTCTCATTTCATTTACAGTTTGCTCTAATTGTGATACCAAAGGTGAATAACAACAAAGGTATCCACCTACTTTTAAAGATTTATAAGCATGACCAACTGCATCCCAAGGATTTGGTATATCAAGTATTATTGCATCAATATTTTTCTCAGAAATACCTTTTGTTACATCTTTTTCTAAAATTTTTACATATTTATCCAAATCTGTAGTTTTTAGGTTTTTCATTGCATGTTCTATAAAATCTTCTCTAATATCATAAGATACTACTTTTCCCGATGGCGCAACAATACTTGCAAGAGCAGTTGTTAGTGACCCTGAGCCTACTCCTGCTTCTAAAACATTATAGCCTGATTGTATCGAGCAGTAAAGAATTATATGTGCGATATCTTTAGGTAGAATTATTTGCGCTTTGCGTTTTAAACCAATTAGTTTATCCAAAACACTTGGCCTTAAGACCCAGAATTTTTTACTACCGATTTCTACTTGTTTACCAAATTCTAATCCAATTAAAATTTTTGGGTCAAAAACACCTACCCCTCGGATTTTATCGGTTTTACCTTCAGTATTTACAAAATATCGTTTGTATGATTCATCGATTAAAACAACTGTTTCTTTTTTTACAAATTTCATAACAATCTACTCATACATTTTTGCAAGGCTTCCAAAACCCAAATCTTCAAGGTCTAATTGATCAAGCCATTTCTCACTGCAGCTACATTTTAAATTATTAAAAACACGGGTATCTTGTTTAAGTGAAAAATCAGAAATTGCCTGTAAATAATTTTTATCGCACTCACCACAGTTATGTGCACCACGAATGCTGCCACCACCAACTATGTCACATTTAATTCTTTTATCATCGAGTATTTTTTTACCTTCGACAAGTATTTGTACAATACTAAAAAGCCATGGTGACCTATATTGCTCACGTTTCCAGAGATAATTTACAAGTGTATTATTTTGTGCATTTACAGGATTTAGTGATACAATATCTGTTATGTTTTTAATTTTTTCAATTGTGCGTATAGCATCATTTATTGCATGTTTTTCTGAAAGAAAAGGCGGTTTTACAAGTACATATGTTTTTATTTTTATATTATTTTTTTTCATAATATCTGTTGCTTTTTTGTAATCATTAAAAGTAAATCCTTTGTTGATATTATTTTCTCTAATATCATCATCTGCTGTTTCAAGACCTATCCCAATTTCAAAAATTTTTAAACCAACTATTTTTTTTATTTTTTCTAGTGACTTATTTGTTATATATTCTGGTCTTGATTCAACTGACACTTTTTCTGCTGTTTCATATAGTTTTTTAAGTATTTTTTCTCTTACAATTGGATTTATTTCATTGTCATCTAAAAAGCTACCAGATGTAAAAATTTTAACAAATTTTTCACCTTTATATCTTTTCAAAGCGGATTCAAATTGTTGTAAAAGTTCTTTATCTGAAACATCTGACCAGAGACTATCATTAAAGTAACCGCACATACTGCAACCTGATTCAAGTGCCCAACTGCAACCACGTGTTTTAAATATTATTACAAAAGCATCAACAACTTTATCATTTAGAAGATCTTTTTCAAACCAACAGCTAACAGGAGTCGTTATGTCAGTTTTTTTTGGTTTAAAATCTTTTTTTAGTTCTCTGATAAAGTTTGCTAGTTCTTTGTTCATTTCTGTTTCTTTTCATCCTTGTTTTTCTTTTTAAAAATTAGAATTACAACGAAAAGTGCAGTGATAAGTATTATTGTTTCAAAACCTGGGACTTGAATATATTCTGGAATTGGTCCTTCACTTTTAGGTGGTTCATCAAGACCTATATTTTCTGTTCCAGTCCGGAAATAATATATTTGTGAATCAACAATTGTATTATTGTATTTTGTTAGGTTAAAATCTTTTGTAGGAATTGTAGGCATTACAAACTTGAAATAATGTATGGTTTCTGCATATACTTTAACTGTTACGTTTTGATTTGTAAGCCATCCTTTAAACTTTGGATAAGTAGTAAAATAATCATCTTTTTTACTAACATTTATTCTTGGACCATCATTGACAGTATAGTAAATAATATCTGCATTTGCTTTTACTTCAAAATTGATTGGAGTCGCAGAATACACAACTGGTCCAGGTGAAGTATACGCAGTATCATGAGATACTAGTTTTATGGTGTTCTTACTATATTTAAAAGAACTAGATTTTAGTGCCTGAATACCACTTAAATCATTTACTTTTATTTCAAAATTATAGGTTATATCTGTAGAGTCGTTTGTTGGACCTGAAAATTCATAACTAAAAATGTCGTCTGTAAAATCAAAATCGTTATTATCCACGGTTTGATTATTTATAGTAAAAATTATACCAGATTTATCTACACCAGCATTATCCGTTATTCTTGCAACAATTTTAACAGGATTACCAAACTCTTGTATATCTGGTAATACTACTAAATCAACCATTGGTGCTTCATCATCATAAAAAGGTGGATTAACAAGAACTATTAAAACTAGTAGCCATGTAAAAAAATAAACACCATATATCATAAACCAGTTTTTCTTTGTAAAATCAGAAATATCGATATTAAGTCGCAAGAATATAAATTTTATAAATGCGGCATTTGCAATACATACTAAAAATACTAAAAACCAACGCAAACCAGTACCACTACCCATTAATGCCCAAAAGCCAAAACATACAAGAGCCATTAAACAAGCAAATAGAAATGATAAGAATGAGGTTTTGATATTTCTACGCTCACGTTTTAGGAATGATTCTTCATCAAATTTTGGTACTTTAAAGGCTTTATCCTCTTGTTCTTCCTCGTTTTCTTTTCTTCGTTTAGCCATCGAGAGGGGGATAATGATTGTTATTTAAAGGTTTTTCCCAAAAATAATTTGCTATTTACTTCAACTATATTTTTAAAAAAAAATAACTCTATAAAAACTCTATTCCGACGGGTAATTTATCCAAATATTTTCTAAAACCTTCAGGCCAGTTATTTGGATCAAGGCTCTTTTGAGCAAGAAATGCTGCAGTCCAACGTTCAAGTCCAATACCAGAACAACCACTCCAAAGCTCATTTTTTTGGGCTTTGATATTAAATGCTTTTATGTATTTATCACCTAGTATACTTAAATTTTGAAACTCGAGCCATTCGCTAGTTTTTCTATCACCACGATACGGCATATACGCCTCAAAATCAATAGTTCCAGTATCCTGAGTACTTTCGTCACCAATTTTACCTGCCTGTTGCATATACCAAGGTGTTACCCATGCTATACGCCATTCAAGGTCAAATATATCATTAAAAATATGTTTATAACAATCTAATAAATTCTCCCGAAGTTTAAGCAACTGCTCACGAGTCCCAATATACACCGGTTCAATTCTATGAAACTCATCAACACGCTCTATACCATGACGACCACCTGATTCATAGCGATTTGAAATAGCAGTTTTATCATAAACTAGTACAGGCAGACTTTTTTCAGATATTGTTTTACCCTTAAAACTCCAATAAATAATAGGACATTGCGCATAGCAGATACCTGCTTTTGGTGGGCTGAGATTATTCATGAGTTCATCTATATGAACTTCTTTAGTAATCTTAGTAAGATCCACAAAACGCTCCCATGCCTGTGTATCACGGGTAGCAGGTTCACACACATAGTAAAACTCACCAGGCATGCCTTCCATGTGCCCAGTTTTCAACCATATATCAAATGGAACTATATGTGACTCAATTACTTCCTGAAAACCAAGTGGTTTTAAAACTTCTTCAATTGCTATTTTCTCCATTGTTTTAAGAATCGCTGTAGCCTGAGCTCTGTAAAACCATTTACCTTTAGTAGGCCCTTGCTCAAGCCATTTATTTTTCACCATCTCTTCAGTTGGGTCTTTGTTCCATAATGGCTTTTTTTCAGCAGATTCCCATATCGCTTTCCAAAACTCACCTTTCCCTTCATAATACTGACTTTCAACTTTTTCACTTACACGATTTATCATCCTATCAATATAGTTTCTCTGCAAGAATTCCTCATCGACTTCTTTTAGAATAATTGTAGCAATCTTATCTTTGAATTTTACATCAGCAAAAGGAATTGTAATATCTTTTAATGGTTTTTTCTCTAGTTCAAAACTAATATTGTAGCCAGTTATTTTGATTTCACGAACACCTACATGATGTTTTTTTCCAAATTCTTTTGATATCTCGTTTTTAAGTTGCAGTAAAGCGTTATGTGGCCTGAAAATACCTTCAGAAATTATACCAAAATATAAAATGTTTTTTTTGATTTTTATATCTTTGATTTCTACTGTTTTATCTTTTTGATGTATTTTACTATTAAAAGATTTTATAGAATCTTGTAATTCTTTACTTATTGACGAAATATCATTGCTGAATGTAAAACTTGATTTCAAGTCAAATATCATAATAAAAACCAAGATAACATAAATACTAATTAATCTTTATCTACAACCTTGCTTGCAATACTAACACATGCTAGGTAATCATCAAGGGTATGAAGCAGGCTAGAAATAGAATTACTTTTGATATGTGCTTCAAGATTTTTACCAGAAATATTACTTTTTATAAAGTTAAAATCATCAACGTTTACAGAGCGTAGAACTGTTTTAACAATTTCTTGGTTTTCAAACTCAATTTTTATATCACAAGATGCTTTCATGTTTTTCAACTCTTAATTTGTTTACTAATTATTTCATCGACAAGGTTTAGAAATTCCTCTTCTTTTTCGCCAGCAATTGTCGCACCACTAGCTATTGCATGACCTCCACCATGACCTCCAAGTTTAGTGGAAGCTTCTTTCATTGCATATCCAAGGTCTAGACCTTTGCTTACAAGATATTGATTACCTCTGCAGGATATATGAATTTCACCATCTTTTTTTGCAATTGAAAGCAGTGGTTTTTTGATATCAAGAATAAAATTTGTGGCAATACCCCCTATTACTCCGCCAAGTGATGAATCATCACTATTAAAAAACCTAAAGCTTTGTTTTTCTTTAAATCCTTCTTTTTCCAGTTTTATTAGCTCATTAAGTATTTTTTGTTTGTATTCTTTTTCAACGTTTAATGCATCTGAAATAATTTTTTTATCACCAAGTGCAACAGAGAGGGCGATTCCTCTGTTACCACTTTTACCACATGCATCTAGCAGATCAGCATAACGCTCAAATTCAAAGCCAATATTTTCAGAATAATAGCGTGATCTTATTACTGTATCCAAAATATTTTTTTCGCAGCCTTTTTGAATTAATTTTAGCATAAGATATGAGTGTATTTTTTTAAGATTTTCATCTGTTAAATCATTTGTTTTTTTATCAATACCTATATTATCTAAAAAATTATCAATATTTGTTTTATCACCTGATATACCTGAATAATATGGGTCAATAGAGTAAAAAAGTGAATCAAAAATTGTTTCACTTGACAATTTAATTGCTGTTTTTTCTCGTATTATTCCTTGTTTTATTGCTTCATTTATTATTTTTTGATTATATCCTTTAAAGCCACCTATGTATTGTTTATCACCTGTTGCACCTACAATTGCAAGTGATGCCAAATTAAAATTTTCTTGGTCAATTGATAATGCAACACTAAAAGAAAGTGTTGCACCACATGCCTCGTAATTTCCATTAATACCAAAATCGTTGCAATTAATCTGTAAAACATTATCATTTGTTTTGTTTTTAATTGGTTGATGATGATCAATAATAATGCTTTGTGATTTCATTTTTTCAATTGTTTCAATCTGTCCACTACCCATATCTGTAAAAATTACAAGTTCATTTTCTTCTTCTGAAATACGTTTAAGACCTTCGTTAAAAGGGTTACGCATAAGTGTTGCATGAAAATTAAAACCTGCATGATAAAGCGCTTTGCATATTATTGCTGCGGCAGATATCCCGTCTGCATCGTAATGCGATACAACTCTTATATTAGAGTATTTAGAATAAGAAAGAATAATTTCTGATGCTTTTTTACAAATATCTTCCAAATTATTTGTCATAAAGAAAAAAGGAAAAGAGTAACTATCTAAAAAAGATAGTGCTTATTCAAACAATAGTTTTGCTTGTTCTGGGCTATATTTCCAATCTTCAGGAAGTATACCGTTGGATATATAATACTTTGAAAGACGGCGAATCTTGGATTCAGTAAGCTGTAAGTTGCGTTTGTTATGTAAATCTTTTTTGTGCTCACTTATATGTTTACGAAGAGAAAGAGTAGTACTTATAAGATTACGTAAATCTTCAGGAATTTCTGGTTTAAGATTATTTGCATTAAGTATTTTTGAAATGTTTTTACCAGTTGCAATTTTTACATCTGGAACTGCAAATTGATCACGTAGTATCATACCTATTTCACTAGTGGATTTTCCTTGTTTTGCCAGATCTATTACATTTGATTCTACTTCTCTTGTATTTAGACTACTCCAATCAGGATGCTTTTTACGATCAATTGGTTTAGTTGAACCAGATTTGCCTTTTCGTCTCGCATGAATACGTGCCATACTTTTTTTTCTCCAAGATACTTTATAAGGTAAGACCAGAATAAGGTTTTAATATATAAAATTGAAGGTTGAAAAAGGGCATAAATCCGAATTTTATTCATTTTCATAGAATTTTCTCATATCTTCAAGAGTCATAGGCTCATAATCAAATGCATGACCTGCACTGCCAAACTTAATGTAACGTTCCATTATGATTTGTTTCATTGCATCTCTTGACGGCTCTAGATATTTCCTTGGATCAAATTGCTCAGGGTGTTCTTTCATGTATTTTCTAATAGTGGCAGTTACTGCAAGTCTTAGATCAGTGTCGACATTTACCTTTCTTACACCTGCTTTAATCCCTTCTTTTATAGCCCATAGCGGTACTCCATATGTCTCTGGAATTGCACCACCATATTTATTTATCTGAGCGATTAATTCTTGTGGTACTGATGATGAGCCATGCATTACCATATGTAAGTCTGGGCAAAGCTCATGAATTCTTCTAATAATATCCATTGCAAGTAGGTTTTTATCTGGATCTGGTTTTATTTTAAATTTATATGCTCCATGGCTTGTTCCTATTGCAACGGCTAGTGCATCAACCTTTGTTTTTTCTACAAACTCTTTTACTTTGTCAGGATCTGTTAGTTTTTCTTGACCGGAGCCTATCCCATCTTCAATTCCTCCAAGGCATCCTAGTTCACCTTCAACTGTTACTCCTAAAGGATGAGCAAGATTTACTACTTCTCTGGTAATCTCTATGTTGCTGTCAAAATCTCTTGGTGTTTTTCCATCTTCTTGCAAGGAACCATCCATCATAACAGATGAAAAACCTAGATGAATTGCTGTCTGGCATATATCTACACTTGTTCCATGGTCAAGGTGAAGCGCTATAGGCAGTTTTGGATATTTTTCGATACAAGCATTCATAATGTTTCTCAAAAATAACATATCAGAATATTTTAGAGCTCCTTTTGATGCTGCCATTATAACAGGAGATTTTACTTCCTCAGCGCCTCGCATGATAGCTTGTGCTTGCTCCATGTTGTTTACATTAAAATGTGGCACTCCATAGCCTTTTTTTGCTGCTTCATCTAGTATTTGTCTCATCGGGACAAGTGGCATATTTTTTCACCTTATAATTCATAAAATATTTTTGCTTCAGCAAATCTTTCTTTTGGAACTGTCTTTAATTTTCCAACCGCAGCTTCAAGTGGTATTGGAATTACTTGGGTGCCGTGAAGGGCTGCCATTTTTCCAAATTCACCCTTTTTTATCATATCTGCTGCAAAGATTCCAAAACGTGTTCCTAAATTGATATCAAACGCAGTTGGTGCTCCTGCTCTTTGCAAGTGACCTAAAACTACGTGTCTACATTCTTTACCAGTGAGTTCCTCAAGTTTCTTTGCGAGTTGCTCTGAAATTCCGCCTAGAATTTTATGGCCAAATGCATCAACTTTTTGATCTTTCCATTTGATATCTCCGCCTCTTGGTTTTGCACCTTCAGATGTTGCAATAATTGTATAATTCTTTTCCTTTGCCTCTCGATTTTTTATTATTTTTACAAGCATGTCCATGTCAAATTCTTCTTCTGGAATAAGTATCGCATGAGCTCCGCCTGCGATTCCTGCTTCAAGAGTTATCCAACCTGCATGTCTTCCCATCACTTCAACAATAATTACTCTGTGATGTGATTTTGCCGTTGTATGAAGGTTTCTTATTGCTTCTGATGCACGAGTAACTGCTGTATCAAAACCAAAGGTATAATCTGTTTCAGATAAATCATTATCAATTGTTTTTGGTACACCTACTACTTTTATTCCATCTTTGTAAAGTTTAGCTGCAACTCCAAGGGTATCTTCGCCTCCTATTGCTACAAGATATTTACAGTTGAGTCTGACAAGATTTCTTTTAACTTGTTCTACACCCTTTTCAACTTTATACGGATTGGTTCTTGATGAACCTAAAATTGTTCCGCCTATCATATGAATATCTTCTACTTCATCTAGATCGAGGGGTTTTTCTTTGCCCCCATCAAGTACTCCTGCCCATCCATCACAAAGACCTAGAACATCGTAACCATATCTTTTTGCCTTTGTAGTAAGACCTCTTATAACAGCATTTAAACCTGGAGCATCCCCGCCTCCAGTAAGTACTGCAATTTGTTCCTTTTTTGAATTAGTTATTTCCATAAACTTTAACCTTCACTTTTGCATAGGAAAAGCATATTTAAAGGATTTGTATGCTTTATTAGTAAAGTATATATTTTTCTCCATATTAGCCATTTTATAATTGAGGGCTATCATGACACTAAAAATATATAATAGTTTAACAAGGAAAAAAGAAGATTTTAAACCTGTCGAAAAAGGTAAAATCAAGATGTATGTTTGTGGTATGACTGTTTATTCTGATGCACATATTGGTCATGCTCGTACATATTTTGCTTTTGATATTATTCGTCGTTATTTTGAGTATAAAGGTTTTAAGGTTACTTATGTCCAAAATATTACCGATGTCGATGATAAAATTATTGCTGCTGCTAATCGTGAGGGTGTAGATCCTTTAGAATATTCTAAAAAGTTTACTACTAAATGCCTGGATGATCTCGATCATTTGGGTATTCGTCGAGCTGATTTGTATCCGAAAGCTTCTGAAACTATTGATGATATGATAAAACTCACTGAAGAGATAATCAAAAAAGGCTATGGTTATGAATCTGATGGTGATGTGTATTTTAGTGTTGAAAAATTTACTGAGTATGGTAAGCTCTCAGGACAAAAACTTGATGATCTTATGAGCGGGGTTCGTATTGATCCAGAGGATAAAAAACATAATCCTTTTGATTTTGCCCTCTGGAAATCTTCAAAACCTGGTGAGCCTAGTTGGGCTAGTCCTTGGGGGAGGGGTCGTCCTGGTTGGCATATTGAATGTAGTGCTATGAGCAGTAAGTTTTTGGGTCTTCCTTTTGATATTCATGGTGGTGGTATGGATCTTCGTTTTCCTCATCATGAAAACGAAATAGCACAAGCAGAGGCTGCTACTGGTAAAGAGTTTGCTAGATACTGGATACATATCGGTTTGTTGACTATTAATGGGGAAAAAATGAGCAAGAGCATCGGCAATATTGTTAATGTTAAAGACTTGCTTAGTCGTTGGGAACCTGAAGTTGTTCGTTTCTTTTTTGCACAAGCCCATTATCGTAGTCCGCCTGATTTTTCTGAAAAAGCACTAGAGAATTCTAAAAAAGGTCTTGATAGGATTTATCGTATTAAGGAAAAACTTGAGGAATGTATTGCTAAAAAAGAAAAAAGTTCTGAGGATGCAAACAAAGAGTTTGATGAGGCGATTTCTGAGTTTAAATCTAGTTTTGAATCTGCAATGGACGATGATTTTAATACTCCTCAAGCTGTAAGTAGTATTTTTGATTTTGTAAACACAGGTAATCGTTTTTTTGAAAAAGTAAAAAATCCTAATTCTAATATTTGTAAAAAAGCACATGATACATTTATCAAGCTTGGTAACATTTTGACATTATTTCAGGATGAAAAAAAGGATTATGGAAAAATCCATGATGATATTTTAAAACAATTAAGAAAATTTGCTAGTTCGTACACAACAGACGTTGAAGGAAAAACTATTGAAGATGTAATAGATTTACTCCTTGAAGCTAGAGAGGAGGCAAGAAACAAAAAAGATTGGAATACTGCAGATAGTATTAGAAACAATCTTGATAGGCTTGGCTTTGAGATTCAAGATACAGCAGAGGGACCGGTGTGGAGAAAAAAAATGATTTAGAAAAATATTTGGTTTGCTATGAATAAGATACTTATCGGTTTTGATGGTAGTGAAGGATCTGAAAAAGCTCTGAACCGTGCTATGATGCTTTTAGGGGAATATGGTGAGATAATACTTCTTGCTGTTGTTCCAAGCCCCGAGGATAAAACATTTGTCGATGCTAATGCATATAATTTTTTGAAAACAAAAGCTAAGAATTTAGTCGATCAAGCTATACTAGATCTTGGCGAACATGAATTTGATATCAAAGGAATGGTTGAACAAGGAGATCCTGCTTCAGTAATTATTGATGTTGCAAACCGACTTAATGTTGATTTAATTGTTCTAGGTTGCAAAGGACAAAGTGAACTAGGTCAGTATTTAATCGGTAGCGTTGCAAATAAAGTAGTTCAGTATGCTGCAAAACCTGTCATGGTTGTAAGATAAAAAAAAGAAAGGATTTATTTTCCTTTATTTTGATGAGCACGTATGCTAGGCCTTACTTTTTCAGCGCCACGGCCTTTTTTATGTAGTCCTCGGCCTCTTTGTCCAGCACTTGTTCTTCCTCGAAGTACTCTTCTTTTATGTGAAATATCGCTAATCCAGTTTATTTTTGGATCTTTCATAATGGCTGGGTGAACTGGATCTACAAGTATTATTTCATAAAAATAATTTTTACCATCAACACCTACCCAGTAACTATTTAATACTTCCATATTTGGATAGCGTTTTGCTGTTCTTTCTTCTGCAATTCTCTGTGTATTTTTACCCATTGTAATTTTACTAATACCTTTTGCAGATGGTTTACGACCTTTTCTAATTGCATGTTTGCGAAGTCCACCACGTCTTACATGGGCACGGACAACGGTATAACCTGGTTTTGCTTTGTATCCAAGGTTTCGTGCTCTATCGATTCGTGTTGGTTTTTCAATTCTTAAAAAATTTTCTTCTTTTCTCCACTGTATAAGTCTTTGTTGTTGTGGTGATTGATAGGTTATATCTGGTTTTTTCCATTGATCCCCGACATAGTCGTACATACTTTTAACCATAAATATTACACCTTAATTTCTTATCTGTTGGTAAAAACGTAGGAAGGGAAATTATTATTTAAAACTTTTCCTTAATTATTTTGTCACTAAAGTTTATAAGAGTATTTATAATTCAACGGTCGGGGAAAACAAGTTATGGGCTTTATGTTTAATAAAAAAATTGAAACAATGCCTCGAGAGAAAATAAAAGAGTTACAACATAAAAGATTACGTGAAACCGTCCATCTAGTCTATGATACAGTTCCATTTTATCAGAAGAAATTCAAGGAACTAAAAATAAAACCCGAGGATATTAAAAATCTAGAGGATATTAGAAAACTTCCTTTTACAACTAAATATGATCTTTGGGATAATGCACCATTTGGTATGATGGCCACTTCTTTAGATAATTGTATTGAACTACATGCATCTTCTGGTACAACTGGTGTTCCTGTTACTGCTTGTTATACACCGCATGATATTGAGGTTTGGTCTGAGGTTATGGCAAGATGCCTTTCTATGAGTGGCCTTACCAAAAAAGATGTTTTTCAAAACCCTATTCCATATGGTACCTTTACTGGTGCCTTTGGTTTTCATTATGGTGCACAGAAAGTAGGTGCAATGGTTATACCCAGTGGTATGGGGCAATCTGAACGTCAGCTAAAAATTATGCAATATTATGGTACAACATTTATCAGCGGAGTTGCAAGTTATGCTATGCATCTTTCACAAGTCGCTCATGAAATCAATATAGATTTACATAAACTTAAGGTGCGTAATGGTCTCTTTGGTGCTGAGATTTTTACACCTGGTCTAAAGAAACGTATTCAAGATGCATGGAATATGGATGTACATGATATTTATGGTCTTACTGAGATGTGTGGACCTGGTGTATCCACTGATTGTGATCAGCATGATGGGTTACATCTTTGGGAGGATCATTTCCTTGT